>JAUVYC010000228.1 GCA_030603285.1 Spirochaetota bacterium | reverse complement strand
TTTTTTGTTATCTGGAATTATATTGTATTTCTTTAAAACTTCTTCTTTATCATAGCTTTTATTGATAATTGGATCAGATCGTAACATACCTATTTTTATTATTTTTCCCTCTAGAGCTTCGGGATTATAGGTATATTTTCTTAATTTATCAAGATCTTTCTCCCCTGTAACAAAGTAGTATTCAAACCATTCAGATAATAACTTATTATCAGGGCCTTTCTGTCTGTCTTTATATATCTTATCGCATGTTCCATGATATACAAATACCCTTCTAAAATTCTGTCCTGGGGGTACAATATAAACACCACTGTGACATAATATTATACCTTTGGCTACCTTATCCAGTCTTTTAAACTTTTTTCCTAAAATGCTTGACCCCAATAGCCTGGTTTTAAATAAAAAGTAAAAAAAAGTTAGTGGAAATTGCGTATAAGTTATTATTTTTCCTCCCAATCTATCGAAAATCGGTCTTGATTGTGAAAATTGGACTATTTTTTTTGTAAAATAATTTAAACCCTTCACTTAATTACCCGGATTAATCTTCTCGAATATTAATTAATGGTATGTGCCCTTTTCCGGTTTATGTTTCCAGAGCAAAGACATTAAAAGAGCTGCAAGCACGGCTCCTACAACCCAGAAGTAAAAAGAGGCATTCCACCCGAACTTATCTGCTAACCATCCTGAACCGATACCGGTTAATGAAGCCCGATATATCCAAGACAATCTATGAAACCGGCAGCAGAGGAAGCTGCTTTCCTGGTGCCAAAATCCATTGCTATTGTTCCTACCATTAAAACATGAGGACCGTAAGTCAAAAAACCTATGAATATTAAATACATGAAACTTAAAACCCATTTTTCCTCTTTTTTCAAGCGGAACCCAGTTTGCATCCGTCTTTACAGTTGGTACCCAGCCCATTGATTGGAAATAACCGTTTAAACCCCAGATAATCATCATCGTTGTCAGGCCGGTTGTAAAATTAAAAAATATATAACTATCTTTATGATGGTCGATTTTCCAGCACCATTATCTCCAAGAAGGTCTTACACCTCTCCGGCATTTACCCTCATACTCATGTTGTTCACTGCAACAAGACCACCGAACCGCCTGGTTATGTTTTTCACCTCCAGTAAATAGCCCATTTTTTAATCCTCTTTATGGATAAGTTCAGGAAAAAATTGATCGATCAGAACCGTAAAAATTAGAATAATGCCTACTGCTATATATTTATCAAATGTGGGTGCCCCCATTATACGTAAACCGGTTTCAAGAACTGAAAGAATAAGACAGCCCAGAATGGTTCCACCTGCTGTTCATATACCGCCATAGAGGCTTGCTCCTCCGATTACAACTGCAACAATAGAATCAAGGAGGAAGGGAGCCCCTACATCTGCCTTGCCTGTTATATTAAGAAAGATCAGGGCCCATCTGCGTCCCAAAATGACCAGAAGATTCTTTCTACTTTCCATATTAAGTTTATAGGCCATACTATACTCTCCAGCTCAATTGGGCAATATAATATAAATCTAAAACAATTCAGGAAATATCTGATCTATTACAACAGCGATGATCAGAATAAGACCTATTGCAATGAACCTGTAGAACGGTTCAATGCCTGATATTGATAAGCCATTTTCGAGGAGCCTGATAGGATATAGCTCCTATACAGGAACCCAGTATATCCCTTTTCTCCTCATTAGGCTCGTACGGCCAATAACTACACCTGCGATAGCAAACAGCTCATAAAAAGAACTGAAGGGAGTGAAATTCCCTATTCCCGTTTGAAACAAGTTAAATACAACAGCAAAATCCGCCAGAAAAGAAGAGAACGTATAGACGACAATGATATGTTTTCTTACGTCAATACCGGCACGAATTGTATTAATATCGACTCCAGATCTTAAAAGATGTACTGCTGTAGTCTGGCGATTATCCCGTGCGCGGGATAATCGTCAGTCTACAATTATGTAAAGTTAATAATTGCTCTATATTGATGCACGTAATATTTATGTTTCTCGATTCACGGGATTTTTACCCGCTTTTCTCAAAGAGCCTTGACATCAATTATAACTTCTACTATCATTTATTATCAATCAAGGTATTTTACAGTGAAATTTGAATGGAACGTTAAAAAAGCCGAAACCAATCAAAAAAAACATAAAGTTTCATTTAGTGAAGCTGCTTTAATATTTTGTGATAAAGATATATTATCTATGTATGATGAACAGCATGCAGATACTGAAGAAAGGCGGATTTCTCTCGGACAAACACCGAAAGGAAAATTTCTTGTTGTTGTTCATACATTCAATGAAATAAATGGTGTGGAGATTGTACGATTGATTTCTGCAAGAAATGCGACAAAGAAAGAGATTGAGCAATATTTAAAACTTAGCGACGGGGTATAAAAATGCAAGAAGAATATGATTTTTCCAATGCAGAAAAAGGAAAGTTCTATCGCCCACTAAATGAACTAGAAATTCCTATTTACCTTGATAGCGATGTGAAAGAATTTTATACACAACTTTCGATAAAAAGGGAAGCCGACCTAAGCAAGATAGTCAATTCCATCTTGAAAAAAGAGATTGAGATCTATAAGGAGATTGAAAGTTAAAATATCTGCACCATCATAAAAGGACACCACATCAAGAATTCATTTTCCCTTTGTTGTAGTTCATTCTTTCTTTTCCAGGAAAGATCATGCTCGGGACCTGTTGCTGAACTCCCTGCCGGATAGGCTCATATAGAGTCTCTAAAGAAGCAAGACCGGTACTTCTAAAACTTTCATCAATAACCGGTTAGTATTCAAAAAATATTGTCCAAAAGGTTCCTCTTCCTGATTGAAAGAACTCTGCTTTATAGCTCTTTACTATCTTATTCAGACAGAACTTGAATCCTCAAGAAAACATTTCCTGCCTTCATCAATAGTACAACTTTTCTGTTTTTGAAAGAGTTAATGCCTGTTTTAGAGAAAGGCCTATTAACGCGGAAAATAGCAGGCAGCTTGTTGATCATTAGCCACTTCCATGAGAACAGGTTCATTTCCTTCACATGGGGTTTTTGCATAGGGACATCGTGGGTGAAAAGGCATCCGGAAGGTATATCAAGTGGACTCAGCATTTCCCCTCTCACCTCCACACGGCTTCTGGTAAATTTAGAATCAGGCACAAGCACAGCGGCCAGCAAAGTGCAGGAATAGGGATGTCGAGGGCTGGTGATGATGGGTTCAGTGGGGGCCTTTTTCTACTATCTTACCCAAATACATGATAGCAGTAGTATCACAGATATTTCTTATAAGGGAAAGATCATGGGAAATGTAAAGGCCTACCAGCCCCATATCTACAGTAAGATGCTTCAGCAAATTAAGAATCCCTGCTCGTATGGAGACATCCAGCATTGAAACAGGCTCATCGGCTACAAGGAAAGTGGTAAAATAGAACCCGGAATAAAGACTCTCTTAATAACAGGTCCAAATTTTCTAGATCTTTTATCATCTGTTAAAGTATTAATTGATTTTTTTAAATAAAAATAAATAACAAATCCCACTAATATAGATAACATAAATGTCCCAAAGTATGTAAGAAATAAATATTGTTCATTTGACATTTTTTTTCCTCAAAATAATAACAATTATCGTTATAACAGTTAAATAAGTAATCAATATCCAAAATATTTATTCTAAAACATCACATAGTTCCTGTGCAAATTTCCAGATATATACTATTAATTTTGTCCCCGCTTCATAGCTAAACTTACTATTTACACTACTTGTGATTCCAGAAATTGATAGGATTTGTTATACTTCCAAAGGCCCAAGAATAACCACTCACCACATGTGGTTAAGTATTTTATGTACTTCTTTAGTACCTTAATCCCGATTTTCTTGCCTTTTAGGCACAAACTTTAGTTTGCAAGAAAATATTTTTATAATCGAGAATGTGGCTTGTCCACATCAGGACAAATACAGTGTAGTTTTGGCATTTGCCAAAACTACCAGGGAGTTTGCTTTGCAAACTCCAGGGGTCTGCTTCAAATACCTTTTTTATCAATCTGGCCCAGGTCTTTTTAGACTTCTTTTCAGATAAAGTTTCAACCGGATTTTCTTCGGGCTCTTTCCGTGATTCTTCTTCTGATCTGGCTCCTCAGCCGAACTTATCAAGGCTGCCATCTTTTGTGGCACCTGCTGCTTGCAGCAGTCCTTACCTCTACTTCTGCTAGAATAGAGGTCTGAATAATAAGCAAGACGACCTCTGGTCGTTTCGAAGGATTGCCTAATACAAGCAATCCGAAGGATTGCCAGGATGTTTATGCCTTAGGTGGAATATGCATTGTGAGCTCAACGATTTTATCGTACGGTAAAATCGTGCAATAAAATCGGTTGCAGTAAAAGACACCTGCTTTGCAGGTGGTCTTGTACAAAGTCTTAGGTTTCTATGAGGAGTCGCTTCGCGATACTGTGGGGATTCAATATTACGGGTACTAACAGCTTAGTTAGTTGTTGCGATGAAAATTTTTGTATTTGGCGAGGCGCAAAGATATGCTCATCCTTATTTTATTCAATAAAAAGACTCTTTTAAAAGCAATAGTCGTGCAATAACTCCTTATCCGCCGATAGTTCATCTCCTCTAAAAGGGACTAAAAAACTGTTTAATAAAATGGGTATTTGTATTAATTTAAATGATTGAAATCTAAGGAATCAGCTGGTTTATCAAAAATTAATAAGGGTGGAGAAAAACGTAGATGAAGTTTGAACTTCAAA
>JAUVYC010000210.1 GCA_030603285.1 Spirochaetota bacterium | reverse complement strand
CGATACCCGCAAATCTCTTCACACACCCCGCACCCCCTGCATAAATGCTCGTCAATCTTCACAGTAAAAACGGATGCCATGTGTTGCTCACCTTTATAAGAAAAAACAGCACCCTGTGCTGCAATTTTACGATGAATACCCTGTTCAACGCGGACCATCGTCCCCTGCCCCTCAAAAAGCTTCTCTGCACTGAGTTCGGCAGGATCGATAATGATCTGTTTCCTATCGCACCCCCCGACACATTCTTTACATTCCATGCACGGTCCACAGCGCATACAGCGCTCTGCTTCAGCCACGGCCTGTAGCTCAGTCAGGCCCCGGTCTATCTCATCAAATGAATACTTTCTTTCCCCGGCAGGCAATCTCAAACCTGCTATGCGAAGCATTTTTGGGGGAGTAGTAACTTCTGTTGTCAGTTCTTTTAAATCATGGCAAACATCGACAGGCGGACATTTCAGGGGCAGGCCATTAATATAGCGGTCAATAGACCTTGCGGCACGATGGCCTGCATCAATAGCCTCCAGCACACTGGCCGAGCCGGTAACTGCATCACCTCCTGCAAACACACCTTTTTGATTGGTGGTCATAGTATCAGGGTCTACCACAAGCAAATGTTTGCTGGAAACTTTCAGTTTATGTTTCCCGCGAAGAAATGACGGCTCCAGCTCCTGACCAACTGCAGGGATTATCGCATCACATCTGATAACAAATTGTGAGTTTGGGATAGGAACCGGCTTACGGCGGCCACTTTTGTCTTTTTCACCCAGCCGCATACGCATACACTCAATCCCGGCCAGTTTCCCTCTTTCATTCAGCAGGCGCACTGGTGCTGTTAAAAAATCGATTTTTATACCTTCCTCTTCTGCGCCAGCGACTTCCTCTTTGTATGCAGGCATTTCCTCAATAGAACGGCGGTATAAAATTTGCACATTTTTTGTTCCCAGGCGTAATGCCACACGGGCACAATCAACTGCTGTATTCCCACCACCTACTATTACCACGGTGTCTCCCGGAGGCTTGCCGCGACGCAGGTGGGATTCACGAAGTAGAATGGTCCAATCAACTAAACCTTGCTGCACATCCTGTTCGCCGGGAATATCCAGCTTGCCCGGCTTCTGAGCGCCTACAGCAATAAATACCGCATCAAACTCCCGGACCAGCTCATCAAACTTCGTCCCGTTATCAATTGGCATGTTTAATTTTATTTCCACGCCAAGGGCCTCAATGGCAGCAATTTCGACCTGGAGAATATCCTTCGGCAGACGGTAGGCCGGGATGCCTACAGCCATCATACCACCTGGTATGGACAATTTTTCAAATACATTTACTTTGTAGCCCAACCGCGCGAGATCTGCTGCGCAGGTTAGCCCGGCTGGACCTGATCCAATCACGGCAACTTTGAAATCTTTTTTGTCCAACTGCTTATACCGCGGTACAACACCAGTTCGCAGCTCATAATCAGCCAGGAAACGCTTAAGCAAGGCAATAGATACTGGTTCATCAATTTCTCCCCGGATGCATTGATCCTCGCACGGATGGGGACACACTCTGCCGCATATACCTGGAAATGGATTTGTCCTGCGAACTACTTCAAGAGCATCACTAAAACGCCCTGCAGCAATAAGCGATACATAAGCTTTTACGTTCGTCCCCAACGGGCACTCCGCTGAACAGGGAGAAGCTTGAGTATGGATTAATTCCAGCTTTTTTTCCCCTTTTATACGAATATAGCTTTCTATTTCTGAAGGATATTTTCTCCCTGTATTCTCTTTTTTGTTCCTTCGCATAGATTCAGTATTACCCGCAAATAAAATTTATTACTTAATAATTATAATTGCTGACATTTTATTGGCTTTCTAATCCCTGGCAATATAATGCTTTATTTTTTTAAAAACGCCCTTAATAAAATCAAGCGGTTTCTCATTTATTTGCGGTCACCAGGTAGATTTTTCTCTGTGAATGTGTTGCAACCTATTTTTCTGTCATAAATGGATAACGATAATTTAAGGGCGGAACAAAGTTTTCTTTTATCACCCGTGGACTGACCCAGCGGAGCATATTCCAGAGACTTCCGGCTTTGTCGTTTGTACCGCTGACACGGCTGCCGCCAAAGGGCTGCTGACCAACCGCCGCTCCTGTTGGCTTGTCGTTGATATAGAAATTACCTGCAGCATCCACTAAAATTCTCTCGGCAACACACACAGCCTGACGATCCTGAGAAAAGATTGCGCCAGTTAATCCGTAGGGTGAAGTTTCATCGCACAGGTGCAGGGTCTCTTCATATTTTTCATCGTTGTAAAGATACACAGTAAGTACCGGACCGAAAATTTCCTCCTCCATGGTACGAAAATGCGGATTGGTCGTAACAGCAACTGTCGGTTCAATAAAGAATCCTGTGTGGTCGTTGTAATTGCCGCCGAAAATAATTTCTGCTTCATCCGATTTTTTAATATACTCGATGTACCCGGTAATTTTGGAAAAAGCACCCTTATCAATGACAGCACCCATAAAATTGGTGAAATCCTCAACATCACCCATTTTCACGGTTTTTAATTCACTGATTATGAAATCCTTGAGATCACCCCAGATGCTTTTGGGAATATATGCCCTGGAAGCAGCAGAACATTTCTGGCCCTGATACTCGTATGCACCGCGAATCAGCGCTACACCAAGCGCTTTGACATTTGCGCTTTTGTGGGCCACAACAAAGTCCTTTCCGCCTGTTTCACCCACAATCCGCGGATAGCATTTATAATTCTTAATGTTGTCCCCAACCGTTTTCCACATTGTTTGCAGCGTATCAGTGCTGCCGGTGAAATGAATCCCTGCCAGGTGATGCGATTTCATGATCAGAGGACCAACGGCACTGCCCGGGCCGGGAATAAAATTGATCACGCCATCCGGCAAACCGGCTTCCTGGAAAACTTTCATAACGTAATATGCAGAATAAACCGCACTTGAAGCCGGTTTCCATAGCAATACATTACCCATAATTGCTGGAGATGAAGGGAGATTTGCAGCAATGGACAAAAAGTTAAAAGGAGTTACTGCAAATACAAACCCTTCTAATGGACGGTACTCCATCCTGTTCCATATCCCAAAAGGAGAGTAAGGTGGCTGCTCCTCATAAATTTGCATGGAATAAAATGAATTAAATCGTAAAAAGTCAATCGTTTCGCATGCAGAATCAATTTCGGCCTGAAAAACAGTTTTACTCTGGCACAGCATGGTCGCAGCGTTTACTATAGATCGCCACGGTCCGGCAAGAAGATCTGCAGCTTTCAGGAAAACAGCCACTCGATCATTCCAGTCCATTGCTGTCCACTGTTTGCGAGCATTTAGTGCAGCTTTGATGGCCATCTGCACTTCATTTTCGCCAGCCTGATGATACGTCCCGATCACAATCTGATGATCATGCGGGATTATACATTGGCCCAGTTTACCGGTTTTAACTTCTTTTCCACCTATAATCAGCGGTATTTCGATTTGCTGACTTTTCAGCTCTTTTAATCCGGCTTTCAGTAGTTCGCGTTCCGGTGCACCTGGTGCATAACGTTTAATCGGTTCATTAAGAGGTAAGGGCAATTTATACTTTGCATTCGCCATGGCAAACTCCTTTATAAATGTAATGTGATATTTAGTGCAAATATCCATAAACAGTAAAAACCATAACCCCACAAAAGTGCAAGCTTCGCTGCCAAAAGAAAGCCACCTCCTTTGCAGGTGGTCTTTTACTGGATTGAAAGATCGATTATATTTTAAGGAGAATATTTCTCCTGTCTTTTTTCCTTTTCCTCCATGAATCGGTAGAATCTATGCACGTGGTCCTGGGCCAGAACACGGGATTTAACTGCCTGCCTATCTTCCACCGCTTTCACGATTCCACAAAGATCCTGATAGTTCTCTCTCATGATTTCCTCTTCCTTTGGCAGAAATTGATCATAATATCTATTAATATTATCGTGGACTATCTGAAGAACAGATTGATACACGGGGTTCCCGGCGATATGAGCCATTGCCATGTGCAATGTATTGTCAACACGTATAAACTCATCCCAGTGAGAAACCCCTTCATCAATGTGTATCTTTGCCTCCTTCAGGAGGTTCATCAGATACTGTATATCTTCCTTTTTAGCCCTCTCAGCCGCAAGACCCGTAACAATTCCCTCCACACCCTCTCGAAATTCAGCAAGATCCTTCAGCGAGACTCTCTGATATCGTACCAATAGATCCAGGCTTTCGCTTACCTGGTGAGTGGTCACAGGCTTCACAAAAGCGCCCCCATTAACACCGGTCTTTATTGCAATCAGGCCTTTCTGCTCGAGGACCCGAAGCGCTTCACGTAGTGTCCCCCGGCTGGTTTTGAATATCTCTTTCAACTCCCTTTCAGCAGGCAGCTTATCTCCAACCTTGAGCTCGCCCTTAAGGATTGCTTCCTGAATCTGATTAATAACATCCTGAAAAATTCTATTCTGTTTAGCCTGTTGAAACATATTGCCTCTTTTTATTAGAATTGTTTAACCATTATAACATTTCTGCTTTATTTTTTCAACATTTTTTGCCTATTTTTGCCTTTTTAGTTTTTTTCGTGTTTAAACCATTTGCTCAGAGGTCTTAGCAAAAAGCCACGCCTTAATGATGTAATCGATAACTATTTGATATATAATTAATTAACAAATACTAAGGGCTAAGATTTTATTTATTACTTTGAAGGAAGGGATTTTAGAATATGAGACAATAAAAGTGTCATGATTTCAATATGTTGAAAGTTGTTAATAGTATTAACCATGTTGACAATATCAAGATTGTTTACTACTGCTATCGCTACATGATATGCATCTTCAGGATATCCTTTTCCTGAATCTTGGAAAAGAATCTTTTGCAAGCTCTTTTCTTTCGGGGTTTCTCCCGTCAAAAAGAACAGATAGAACTGAGGTCTCTAAATAGATTTTCATATCCTGTATACTCGATTAAACTTTAATAAACTTCAAAGTATAATTCAATATCTTTATAATCGATAAGCTCAATCGAAAATCGTTATTAATAAGGTTTGTTAGCACTTACCCCGAAGGTGCCCGCGCGTTGCCAAAAGGGCGGCTTGT
>JAUVYC010000153.1 GCA_030603285.1 Spirochaetota bacterium | reverse complement strand
GCATTTTTTATGGACGGGCATATGGGCCTGGAGCAACCACTTGTGCCTGGTACAGGCAACGGGTTGCCCCTACATTTGTTATAAAATCATCGGGAGAGGCTTTAATTCACGTTTGAGTGGATCAAGTGTTAAACCCAGTGACTCCAATGTTAAAGCGCCTAAAAGCACGCTGTCCCCTTCTTCGCCAAAGATAACATCCGCCCCGCCGATCCTGTTTTCATATTTAAATACGGCCACTCCTTTTTTTCGAACAATTTTTGTTCCATCTGCCAGCCGGAATTCCTGGTCTGCTAAAGGTTTAATCCCCAGGTTATTCAAAATCTCTTCCGGAATTACTGAATAAACCGCACCGGAATCAATTAAAAAGTCTACTTTTTCTGTAATTTCAGGATTAGAAGGATTTGCAACTTCAAGCTCTAATACCGTGAGCCCCATTGGTTCCTCATATTAGAAAGACACATTTAAATTAGTGAAAATCTATAATATAAAAAATAATGCTTTATATGATAATATTAAACACTCAATTTGTTATTTTATTGCATAATTTTTATAATTACTTTGTAATTTATACTCTTAATAAAATAAAAACAACAGGATACTACTTTTAACAGATCCTGGGGAGCTGAGTTCCCATAGGCATTGTGACAACTCTTGATGTGCCGTATGGTGTTTGTATTGTTAACCGTGCATGACCATCATGAACCCTTCCGATTATACTGCTTTTCCCTTTTTCAGATACCCTTTCCATTGCTTCAAGGCAGAGCTCAGCCTTATTTTCAGGAACAATAATAATCATTTTCCCCTCATTTGCCATAAGAAGAGGATCTATACCGAGAATTTCACATATACTCTGAACAGATTTTTCAATAGGAATTTTTTCTTCATCAAGAATAATCCCGAAACCGGAGCTTTCTATCAATTCGGTCAGCACAGATACAACACCCCCTCTCGTAGCATCACGAGCACATCTTGCATCAGGCACAGCCTCCAGAACAGCTTTCATTAAAGTATGAAGAGGCGCACAATCAGACCTCACATCAGCTCCAAGTAAAAAGTCATTGCGGGCACATATTATTGATGCCTCATGGCTGCCGATCGGGCCGTTAATGAGAACTGCATCACCCGGTTCAATCCTTTCAGGCGAAAGATGCACTTTGTCAGGCACGGATCCAACCCCGGTTGTTGTGATATATATCCCGTCTCCTCTCCCCCTTTCCACCACTTTCGTATCACCGGTAATAAGTGGAACAGGTATTGAATCAGCAGTTTGTTTCAATGAATAGAGTATTTTTTTCAGGTCATCAAATGAAAACCCTTCTTCTATAATTACACTGACAGATAATGCAATCGGTTTTGCCCCGGCCGTTGCAAGATCATTTACTGTGCCGCATACAGCAAGCTTCCCGATATCCCCCCCTGGGAAAAAAAGAGGTTTTACAACATAACTGTCAGTAGTCATTACCATACGCGCGCCGATTTCTGATAACAGAGAAGAGTCTTCCATGCGGTTAAGAGCAGGATTGTCTAATATCGGGACAATTATCTTTTCAAGCAGATCACGTGTCATGCGGCCGCCGCTTCCATGGGTTAACAAAATCTTCTTTTCTGTCATTCGGCTCCAACTCCATACTTGTAGTATGCAGCGCATGATCCCTCTGTAGAAACCATACATGGCCCAACAGGTGTTTCCGGTGTGCACGTCTTACTGAAAAGGCCGCACTCAGGTGGGATTATCACCCCTCTTAATACATCTCCGCACTTACACCCTTTTGGCTCGGGCTGTGAAACCAGCTTGATATTAAACTTTTTTAATGCATCAAAATGAGTATATTCATCCCTCAAGTCAAGACCGCTATTCGGAATGGAGCCGATACCTCTCCATTCCGCCCGAACAGGTTTAAACACCTGATGCATAATATCCATGGCCTGAGTGTTTCCCCTTTCTGTCACAACTCTTCCATATGCGTTTCCCACACCGGCTGACTTTTTAGAGATACGTTCAATAATATCATCAATCGCCAGCAGTATATCAACCGGCTCAAAGCCGGCAACAACACAGGGTATGGAGTACTGATCAGCTATTTCTCGGTAAGCGTCATACCCGATAATCACGCTTACATGTCCGGGGCACAGGAAACCGTGGATCTGAATATCTGCGGCTCTGCATAATGCATGCATGGCTGGAACAATCAGTCTGTTAGCAGTGAGAAAGAATACATTTTTTAACCCAATCTTTTTCGCCTCAATAATGGAAATGGCAATGCCTGGTGTGGTTGTTTCAAAACCTATACTGATAAAAACAAAATTTTTATTTTTTTCTTCACGCGCCATTTCAAGCATGTCGAGCACAGAGTATATTATCCGTACATCAGCTCCTTCCGCCTTACGAATCTCAAGGGTTTTTTCAGACCAGGGAACATGAGTCCCGGTGACACGTGTCCCGGTGACATGAGTCCCTTGGACGCGCATCATATCCCCGAAGGTAATAATTACAGTACCTGGCAGCTCTGAGAGTTTAATTGAAGCATTTATAATAGAGGCAGGCGTAACACAAACAGGGCATCCCGGTCCTGAAATCAACTTAAGACCGTCAGGCATCAGGCCCCTCAACCCATATCGGGCAATTGCCATGGTATGTGTACCGCACACCTCCATTAGTTTCAGTGTACCGCCCGGGTAATTGCTGTGCAATTTTTTTACTAATATTTTCACATGGTTTTTATTCCGAAACTGCGCTAAATTATTCACCTGCTTTCCTCCGCCCGTGTTTCCTCTGAGCGGAAATACTCATCCAGGAGCTCCAGAGTTGCTTTTGCTTCCTCTTCCTCTATTACCTGTATTGCAAACCCTGCATGAACCAGAACATAATCCCCTGCCTTTACTTCCGGAACAAGTTGAAGATACGTCTTTCTCTTCACACCTCCCAGATCAATTATTCCTGTCATCCCTTCTATCGATATTACCCTTCCAGGTATCGCTAAACACATAATTTTTTACCTCCTCTCAAACGATTGAGTGCAACAATCCCCTGTCCTAATGAAATACCGCCGTCATTGGGCGGAACAAGTGAGTGGAACAGTACTGAGAAACCATCTTCTTTGAACTGCTGAATGAAGTATCTAATCATATACCTGTTTTGGAACACTCCTCCGGAAAGAGCAACAGTACCGATACCTGTCTCCTCCCTGATCCTCCTGCACATCTCCGCACCTGATAATATAATGGTTGAATGAAACTTCTGTGATATTATTTTCCCGGATACTTCTTTTTTAATATCATCCACAATTTCACGTATCATCTGTTCAAAGTGCAGCACACCTTCACTATCAATGGTATAGGAATAGGGCGCTAAAAGGTGTTCAAACCCACAGGCTTCGGTCTCCAGAAGAATTGCGCCCTGAGCATCATACGCAGGTTTTGTGCACAGACCAAGCAGCGCAGAAACAGCATCAAACAATCTTCCGCATGAAGAAGTAAGCGGACAGTTAAGCTGGTAAGAGCGATTCTTTGTACCGGACAAAATAATCTTTTCTATAAGTTTCAGTCTGTTCTGGTCAAATTCTTCAATAAACCGAAAAGATGGGATATCTGAAGCTGACCCGTAGGCAGTAATAAGGTATGAGACAGCCATCCTGTCTGTTTCAATAATACTTTTCTCGCCTCCGGGCATAGGTACAGATGCAAAATGACCGGCCCGTTCAAAATCTTGGGTATTGGCTATGAGGAATTCTCCACCCCAGATCGTCTTGTTAGTTCCAAAGCCTGTACCATCAAATGCTACTCCGATTACTGTTTTTTCAATTTTTTTTTCACCGAGAACTGATGCTATATGAGCATGGTGGTGTTGAATGTAAAACAGCGGGACACTCAGTTTTTCTGCAAGATCCTCTGCCAGTCTGGTGCTGATATAATCCGGATGTAGATCACATGCTACGGCAGCAGGTTTTATCCGGAACATATGTATAAAATCGTGGACCCCCTGGATATACGCATCTACACTCTTTTCATTATCCAGATCACCTATATGATGGCTGAGATACGCCTTCCCGTTTTTAACAACGCAGAAAGTATTTTTCTCGAATGCTCCTGCAGCAAAAACCTGATGCTCATAATCTCCAATATCAATAGATCGGGGGACAAATCCCCGCGACCTCCGTATAGGCACGACCATACCGCGGACCGTTAGTAATACTGAGTCATCACAGGGACGCTCAATATCCCTGTTATGAGTTAAAAATGCATCGGCAATTCCGTATATGCGGCGGAAAGCGTCATCATCTCGAAAGGCTAAAGGTTCTTCAGCAAGATTGGCACTTGTCATGATTAGTATTTCAGGGCCTTCCTCCAGCAGGATATGATGAAGCGGTGTATAGGGAAACATGATTCCGAGCAGGCTCGTATCAGGAGCTATCTCAGGAGAAAGAGAAGCGGCATTTTGCGCCCTTTCAAGCAGAACAATCGGCCGCTCCAGGGATTCTAAAAGGGTTTCCGCTTTTTCATCAACCAGGCAGTATTTTTTTGCGGTATCAAGATTTTTCACCATTAAAGCAAAGGGCTTACCCTGTCTTTTTTTCCTTTCTCTCAGGAGCTGTACTGCTCTTTGATGATGGGGGTAAACAGCAAGATGGTACCCTCCGAGTCCTTTTACAGCAACTATTTTCCCCTCATAAAGCATTTCTGCTGTGCGTGTAACAGGATTCCCCGGGGCTTCAGTGCCATCAGCGCATACTAACTTCAGGCTGGGGCCGCATAAAGGACAGGCATTGGGCTGTGCATGGTGCCGCCGGTTATCAGGGTCTTCATATTCATCCAGACAATCAGCGCACATTGGAAATACGCTCATAGTTGTGTTCTTCCGGTCATAGGGAATGGCACGGATAATCGTAAACCGCGGCCCGCAGTTTGTACAGTTAGTAAAGGGATACCCATACCGTCTGTCGCCTGGATTAAATATATCATGAAGACAATCGGAACAGGTGGCAATATCCGGGGAAACCGGTGTAAAACCTGCATTACTTTCTGTACTTTTAACGATTGTGAACTTTTTAAATCCATGTGGTTTGCAGTATGAGAGAGAGCTGGTGTGTATTTCTGCTAATACCGGTGGATGAGTGCAGACTTCCTTAAAAAAGCGTTCTATATTTCTTTTTTCACCATCAATTTTAATGAGTACCCCGGTGCCGGTATTGCAGACTGACCCCTTTAGATGAAACCGGCGCGCATTTTTAAATACAAAAGGACGGAAACCCACACCCTGAACTATTCCTGAAAACCGGATAACGGCGCCTGCATATTGTTCATTCACCATTTACAGAAGCCTGCCTACCACCCAATTAACAAGTTCAGTAAACCCGCTCCCGTTCGTTGCTGAAATCTGCATAATATCTGCCTGAGGATTGATCTTCTTCATCTCACGTGTAAAATTATCAATGCGGAAATTCGTCTGTGATTTAAGATCTATTTTATTAAGCAGTACAACATGAGCGTTTTTAAACATTGACGGGTATTTTTCCGGCTTATCATCACCTTCAGTAATACTTGAAACGATTATCCTTCCTGTTTCACCGAGGGAAAAACCCGCAGGGCAAATAAGGTTCCCAACATTTTCTATAAAGAGAATAGAAATGTCATCCAGATCGATCTTCTCCAGCGCAGTCCTCACCATTGCAGCATCCAGATGGCATGCTCCCTGCGTATTAATCTGAGTGGATTGAACACCTGTTTTTGCTATTCTCTCTGCATCCCTTGAGGTAGCAAGATCGCCCTCAATAACTGCTGCTTTAACATCGCCGGGGAGCATTGGAATCAACCTTTCAAGAATCGAAGTTTTTCCTGAACCGGGCGATCCCATAATATTCCAGGAAACGATTTGCTTTTTTTTAAGCATTTCCTTAATGTCCTGAGCCAGAAGATCATTCGCCTTTAGAATATCTGACATTACGTTTACTTTCATGTTTCCTTCCTTCAATCAATAATATTTAATCGCCCTCAAATGAGACGATTTCCAGCTCATCTCCGCCCTGCATTGTGATTTCTTCACTCCCGCAATGTTCACATTTTTCTTTATCCCTGCTGACAATGCTCTGGCACTTTTGGCAAATAAAACGGGGGGCAATCCTTTCGATATTAACCCGTGCTCCCTGTGTCATTTTTTCCTGTGAGAGCACTTCGAATGCAAACTCAAGAGAGTCCGGGTAAATCCCGGCATATTCCCCTATTTTAAGATTAACCACAGATACTTTACTGATACCCGCTTTTCCTGCATTCTTGAAAATGATGTCGAGGAGTTCCTCAGCAATCGATAATTCATGCATTAATAAACTTCCCTTATTACTTCAAGTAAATATCATCTTGACTTTTTACAAACAGTTAATGATTAATAACTCTCCCCTTAAAATAAATATTGATACTATGGCGGTCAAGCAAAAGAGAGATGCTTCAATTTATCTTCTGGTAACTGTAACTCCATAAAATTCATTGAATAAAGGAAAAAATCGTTTTATAATAGTAACAGTACCTTAATCCTGATTTTCTTGCACAATAGGCACAAACTTTAGTTTGCAAGAAAATATCTTTATAATCTTGAATGTGGCTTGTCCACATCAGGATTTACAAAATTACTTTAATTAATAGCTATTGGAGGAGCTTTCAGATGCGTGATGAAACTATCTATAAACGGGATGGAAAAGGAAAAGCGGTATCAAAGAAATTAAAAACCATTAGTAAGAGAATAAGGTTTAAGACCCGGTCGATTAATATAAAC
>JAUVYC010000188.1 GCA_030603285.1 Spirochaetota bacterium | reverse complement strand
AGAAATACATCCTCAAGAGTCAATGATCTTGTTTTCAGCTCCAGGAGATCAAAGCCGTTCTCAACAATACTTCTGGCGATCCTGGATCTCAGGTCATGGTCCCTTTCCACATCAATTGTGTATTGATTACCATTATTATCGATTTTTTTAATTCCATTTATCTGCGAAAGCTTTTCAATAATCTTATCCCGGGGGCCCTGCACCAGCATTTCAATCTGATGAGACTCAGCAAATCTTTTTCCAATATTTTCTGTTTCATCGACTGCCACAATCCGCCCTTCATTTATTATCACCACTTTGCTGCAGGTCATCGATACTTCAGGAAGGATATGTGTAGAAATAATAATTGTTCTATCACCTGCCATTGATTTGATAAGCTCTCTTATTTCATGGATCTGTTTCGGGTCCAATCCGGTTGTAGGCTCATCCAGTGCCAGAACCGGCGGATCATTTACCAGCGCCTGCCCCAGTGCAACACGCTGCTGGAAGCCCTTGGAAAGCTGTCCTATACGCTTTCCTGTGACACTATTTAAAGAACACGTAGAAATCGTTTTATCGATATTTTCTTTCATCTGTGCCTTCAAAACCCCTTTTACTGCACCAACAAATCGGAGGTAATCCAGTACTTTCATATCATTGTACATACACGGACTCTCAGGAACATATCCTATCCGCTTTTTAACCTCAAGCGGCTCATTCAAAACATTGTAGCCCGCAACATATGCATTCCCGTCTGTTGGAGGGAAATAACCCGTAATTATCCTCATGGTTGTTGTTTTGCCTGCACCATTGGGACCGAGGAATCCAAGGATCTCTCCTTTTTCAACTTCAAAACTTATATTTCTTACAGCTACTGTCTGCCCATACATTTTTGTAACATTATCGATTTTAATCACTTTTCCTTACTCTCCTCTACAAAAAGATAGACGTCTCATTACTAAAAAACCTGGTAAAGCAATATAATAATTTAAAGGGATCCATTCTTGATTTAGCAGGATAAAATATCTAAAAATGTATAATATGATTCATATATGGTCAAGTTGAAAAAAACAAACGCTCATGGCATTACAGGACAACACAAACCGCCCTGCATTAAAATAGTCTTAAAAAAGAGTTTTTTTCCTTGACGAATGATGTATTAGATTTATTATGTAATCAGGATATGAAAAATAAAAACTGTAAAAAAATTCTTATCATCTGCTTTTGCCTGTTCATCTCTCCTGTCTGGGCAGAAGCAGATTACAAAAATCAAAGAGAAAAACTCGTTAGAAGACATATCATTTCAGCAGGGATTCGTGATCAGGCTGTTATTGACAGTATGCTCACAGTTCCCCGTGAGGAGTTTGTTCCGAATAAGTATAAAAAAGAGGCATACGCAAACCATCCTCTACCTATCGGGTATGGGCAAACGATTTCTCAGCCTTACATAGTCGCGCTTATGACAGAGCTTTTGTCAGTCGATGAGGATGATACTGTTCTTGAGATAGGAACGGGCTCGGGTTACCAGGCCGCCATTCTTTCACATATCGTAAAAAATGTCTATACTATTGAGATAATCAAACCGCTAGCATTAAATGCAGAAAAACTTATTAAGAGACTCGGATACGATAATATCAAAGTAAAGTTCGGTGATGGATACTACGGGTGGGAGGAGTATGCCCCATTCGATGCAATCATTGTTACCGCAGCTGCAGATCATATACCGCCGTCTCTTATCAAGCAGCTAAAAAAAGGGGGGAAGATGTGCATCCCTGTGGGCCAGCCCTACTTTACACAGCTTTTAAAGCTGGTTGAAAAAAATGAGAAAGAAGAAATACGTGTTCATGATATCATACCGGTGGTTTTTGTGACCTTCACACGGGAAATTATCGATTCCTTCTAATTTAACATGAAAAATGTAACACCTTATCATCTGTCTCTCTTCTTTATATCGTCCGCATTGCTTGCCATGGAAATTTCTTTAATGCGAGTACTGAGGATTGAAGGCTTCGGGAACTTTACCTTCACAGCAATAGCCCTGGCCCTCACCGGATTTGGAGGGGGCGGCACCCTGGTTTTTTTGTTAAAGACCAGGTTCAACGGGAAAGAACGGACAGTATCTATGTTCTCTGCCGTTCTTTTTATTTTTTTTCTTGGTATCGGATACTACATCTCACAGAAAATCTCTTTCGACCCGTTACGAATCGTATGGGACAAAAACCAGCTTATACGGCTTTTCATTCGATATTTCATCTATACTGTTCCCTTTATAGCCGGATCTACATTTATCGTGCTGGCATTTACAGTGGAAAAGGCTGGCAGAGCCTATTTTTTTAATCTTACCGGTGCAGGTTTTGGTATATTCGCCATACTTGTAAGTTTTTACCTTATACCCTCGAACAGAATTTTTATTGTTCCCATGCTGTTTGCATCATTCTCTTTTATCCTGTTGTACTTTTCTTTAAATCCGAATTATAAGCTTACTATTATCGTGATTATACTTATTTTCTCAGGATATACCTCTTTATTTAAGGGCAGTATTAATATACTCCCTTACAAAGGGATAAAACTTGCACTAAACCTGCCGGATGCAAAGATGATCCATAGAAAAATAAGCCCTTTCGGTACACTTGAGGTAGTAAAAAGCTCTAAAATAAGAACAGCACCCGGCCTGAGCTTATCCTTTGACGGCAGTATCCCTGATCAACTGGGGCTCTTTCTTGATGGAGACACCCTGTCAGCGATTGACAGAACCGACGGTAAAAAATCAGTACACTATCTTCATTTTCAAACTCAATCTGCTGCGTATTTGCTTTACACCTGCCCTTCTGTGTTTCTTATAGGTCTTGGAGGAGGAGTTGCTGCAGAACGTGCCTTTCTGAATTCTGCCAGGAGTATTGTTATTGCCGAAGAAAACCCTCAACTTGTGCACTTATTAAAAGATACATTCAAAGATTACAATAACAATTTTTTCAATGAAAATAATATTGATATAATAAAAAATAATGGAAGGTGCTATCTGAACCAGTCGGATGCCAGGTGGGACATTATCGAGATCTCAGAAACTGACAGTCTGGTATCTTCAAAAGGAGGAATCTATGCAACAGATACAAACTACAATCTCACAACCCAGGCTTTTCAGGATTATCTCACACATATTCATGAAAAAGGTACTATATCTGTAACTGTTCTTTTAAAATACCCCCCGAGAAGCCTTCTTAAACTGGTCAATCTTGCAAAACATGCGCTTGATAAAAACGGCATTGATCCTCTGAAAAACATTGTTGTGATTAGAAGCTGGTCAACAGGGACTGTATTAATTAAAAAGCTCCCTTTCACTGATGAAGAAATTGGAAAAATAAAGACCTTTTGTGAGCGCATGTTGTTTGATCTTGTGTATTATCCTGGTATAAGCAAAGAGGAAACAAACCGGTATAATATAGTAAAAGATGCATATTATTATAAAAGCATTATGCAGATATTCAAGAATCCTGATATTTTCACAAAGAACTATCTTTTTAACGTGAAACATACTACAGACGGAAGGCCGTACTTTTCATACTTTTTTAAATTAAATAAATTACCCCGCCTCTTTAAAGAGATGGGACGTAAATGGATTCTTGTTGTTGAAGGAGGTTATTTAATTTTATTTTCCACATTTATCATATCCATCATCCTTGCATTTATTTTAATAATAGTGCCGTTTCTTTTTTCCGGAAAAAGAATAAAAAGGAAAAAAGTAGAAATTATTTTTTACTTCAGCTCAATCGCAATCTCATATATGTTTATTGAGATAGTGCTCATAAAAAAGTTTACACGATTCCTTGCTAATCCTGTTTATTCAAGCTCAATAATTATTGCAGCATTGTTAATTTTTTCAGGGATTGGAAGTTTTTTCTCAGATTATTTTGAGGCTTACAGAAAAAGGGCTGTTAGTTATGCGATAATTTTTATAGTAGGATATGTTCTTCTCATTCTCCTTGCTGGTGATACTTTATATATCTCTCTTTTCAAGGCGTCTCTTTTACTAAAATTAATTATTTCACTATTCATTATATGCCCCCTCGGGTTTGCCATGGGAATTCCTTTTCCTTCTGCAATCGGTGAACTAAGAAAAAGGAAGGATTATTCAATCCCATGGGCGTGGTCTATAAACGGATACCTTTCGGTAATTGCTTCAACCGGGGCAGTAATTATTGCTTCTAACATTGGCCTGCTTCTAACAGGTATGATTGCCCTATTTTGTTATCTGGGGGCGCTTTTGTTTTTTCCAAAATGACAGCATTCAATTTCACAGATTTTTTGTATATATCCTGTACCGCTTATACTCTTCACCCTTTACAAGGCGGGCGGCATTTATAATATCTGTATTTGTTTCCAATACCCAGGACATCTCGCCATCAGTATAACCAAGCTTCTGTCCCTCTATTAGTGAGTGATAATAGAGCATGACATCCACACCTCTTTTCCTGTATTCGGGAAGAATTCCCAGTCCCCACATTCGTAATCCTTTTATTTTTTTTGCCCAGTAAAGAAGCTTGAGAATCCCGAATGGAAACAGCCTTCCGTTTATATGTTTAAGAGCTTCATTAATATTCGGCAGGGTTATCCCCCATCCGACCGGTTCACCGTTAATTTCCGCTATCTGGGTAAGCTCCCTGATATAGATCTGCTTTAAACTCCGCACTATATCATTTAACTCTTCTTCTGTGGGAGGAACAAAACCCCAATTGTCCTTCCATGCAATGCTGTATATCTCAATTATGATTTTTGCATCCCGCCAGAAATTCTTTGGATCAAAGAAACGAATCGAAATATTTCGGGTTTTCTTTACTTTCTCGACAAGCTCAACCAGCCTTTTATCAATCTCCTGTTGAATGGGCATCCTGAATGCAATAACGTCCATAGCCTTGATAAACCCTGCATCCTCAACCAGATTAGGATAGTAGGAAAGCGTATGGGCCGTTAAAATATAGGGAGGATACTCGTAACCTTTGATCAATAAACCTGGTGAAATGGTTTCCGTACTGAAGCTTAAAGGCCCTGTTATTTGTGTCAGTCCCCTTTCTCTAAGCCACATTTCAGCCGCTGTAAAGAGTTTTTGAGTAACTTCTGCATCGTTTACACATTCAAAAAAGGCGAAGAAGCCGGTTTTATCATTGTGAAACTCATTGTACAACCTATTTTGAATTGCAGTAATGCTTCCCACCACATTCTTCCCTTTATAGGCAAGAAAGACCTGGGCATCTCCGTGTTTAAAAAAAGGATTTTTTTTCTTATTAAACATCTTTTTTAAATCCATCCTGAGGGGCTCAACATAATTCGGATCATCCTTATAGAGCTTTCGCGGAAGATTGAAAAATACTTTTAAACCCGTACTTGTTTTGACCGGTTTAATCTGTGCGCTTTCCATATATATTCCTTTAAGAAAGATGAAACTGCTATTATTTTACAAGAATATAATAAAATCCTGTTTTACTCAATAAAAAAATGTCAAAAGAACTAAATATTCTTA
>JAUVYC010000081.1 GCA_030603285.1 Spirochaetota bacterium | reverse complement strand
ATTAAAACTTGTCTCTGTCTATTTTAGGAATCCTGTATGCCTGCCTTATCTACCTGAATTTTACATCGTAATATGTAATTAATAGTCTAAGTGTTCCATTGCATGGTTCAACTCTAAGATCTGAATTGTCAAAATCCTCTGCAAAACAAAGGGGAGATGATTTTGCGATTTCATTTTTTTGATACACAGCCAGTCATTAAAAGAGTCTGCAAAACAGGGTAAAAGACCACCTGCAAAGCAGGTGGTGGTTTCCAAGCCAAAAGGCTTTTAAAGGCATAGCCTCTGAATTAATCTTTTTAGAAATATTATAGACCACCTCCAAAGGAGGTGGCTTCCTTTTGGCAGTGAACAAACATCGATTATACTTTCAGAATCAGGTTCCATATTAGCCCAAAATTGACCCTGGCAAAAATTTAACCTTACAATAGGTGTGTTATTATTCACTGTTGGATCAGACTCTCGTCTTACTATATTTTGATATGGCAGCTTGTTTCTTTTGCTTTTTATATGCTTATAAGCAGCTTCTCCAAATGCTATAATTACATGCGGGTTAAGTATTTTAACTTCTTCCCTAAAAAAATCAAAACATTTATTAAATCTGGCAATACGTGCATTCTCCACTCTCTTGTTATCATTCCTAAAAGCACATTTCGCAAGATCGGTTATATAGTAATTTCCTTTTAAAGGTTCTTCTCCAAATTAGTTGCTAATAACTGCTATAAATATGATAAGCGTCTTTAGTGTATACCGTAGGGACGGGTTTCAAACCCACACCTACAAGGTAAATGCTGCCATAATCTCTGGTAAAAATATACTAATTCTTATAATAACAAGGTGTGAGGGCTCTTTAATATCATTTGGGTGCAAATCTTTTCCACTAAAACCGGATATGACGATTTAGACTCTCGTATACAAATGACCAAAAACAAAAAAGATTCCCTCCTGGTAGTTCTGGACCATCCCGATACCCCGCTTCATAATAATCCCGCAGAATTGGCCTTAAGAATGTATGTTATTAAACGTAAAATCAGCTTCGGAACAAGGTCTGATGATGGAACAAAAAGTTGGGAAACCTTCTTTACCATAAGGGATACCTGTTTTAAACTTGGTGTCAATTTCAGAAACTATCTCTACGGTAGAATCTCTAATCAAAATAAAATGCCGTCCCTTTCAACCCTCATTCCAAATCCTCCATGAATATATTTGTAGTTACAAGGGGAATGTTGTATGATTACCTTGGGCTTCATCATCTATATTTGTATGACTACTATCAGAACTCCACAGGATATTGAGTCGTTACCATCTATCTGTTTATGAAACTCTTACAGATATGTATAAAGTAGTTCAAGAAAGCTATGAGCATAGGGTCCTCACGAAATGAGAGCAGACCCGAAATGTACAGATAGGTTATTGGATTTACTGCGAAAGCAGACTCAAGTACTTTGAGTTCGGGAAAGCTCAACACAACGCAGGCTGTAAGTGCAGAGCCAAAAAACCAGCTATTCCACTGTTTGTTTATTGAGAAAAATTACCATATACTTTTATTCTTTTATTGCCCCCATGGTAAGACCCCGTACAAGATATCGGGACAGGACTAAAGCCAGAATCACAGGGGGTATAATGGCAAGAATTGACAGAGAAGCGACTTTCCAGAAATCAAGTCCCCTCACGGTGAGGGACCCAGCTATAAGGACAGGAAGAGTCATAGCTTTTTTAAAACTTAAAACTATGACAAAAAGAAATTCGTTCCATGAAAATATAAAGGATAAAACATACACTGCAACCAATCCAGGAGCAGCAATGGGAATAGCAATATAAAAAAATGCCTTAAAATGCCCACACCCGTCAATCATTGCAGCCTCTTCCAGATCTTTCGGAAGCTCGGAAAAGAAGTCGAGCATGAGCCATACTGCTAATGGAAGATTCATTGTTGTGTGCACCATGACAATTCCCAAAAGATTGTCTAAAAGATGCAATTTTTGCATAATCAAAAAGTAAGGAATCATAACAGCTACAGGCGGGAACATCCTGTTTGAAAGGATCCAGAGAGCAATATCCTTATTTTTCCACTTTCTAAACTCATATCTTGCAAGAGAATACCCTGCAAATGCACCTAAAAGTAGTGTTACTGTACTGGAGAGTGTTGCAATAATAATACTATTTCTTAAAGCTCTTAATGTTCTGTCTCTTGTGGTTATAAAAGCATTCTTCCATGCATATAAAGTAGGCTTGAACTGCTTGTAAGGAATAAAAGTGGGTTTATATGAATCTCCTGGCTCTTTAAAGGATGTAATAACTGCCCATATAACTGGAAATAATGTCCAAATGGCAAAGATGATAAGAATAAAAATAACAATCGTTATACCTATAGGTTTTCTCTTTCCGATTCCATGTTCTGTGATCATCTATACCCCTCGTACGAAAATACAATTTATTAACCAATAAATAGAACAGGAGAAACTTACAAATTTAATACACCTGGCGTTGCCAGCCGTATTCATCAGATTCGGCGCGATTAAAAGCTTATTTTCATAAGTCGCTTGCTGCTGCTTAGCAACAAGCACGGCTATCCTGTTCTTACTTTTTTAAATCTTGAAATTAAGGTGATGGCAAAAATTAACAATATAATCAGAAAAAGCAATGAAATAGACGATCCCCTTCCAAGCTTAAACCATTTCATTCCGATTACATATACATAGAAAGATAAAGATTCTGTTGCACTTCCGGGACCAGCCCCTGTTATTCCAAATACCAGCTCGAAAAGTTTAAATGCATCTATCGCTCTTATTAACGATATGGTAACTATTACAGGGGCAATCAGGGGGAGAGTGATATGCGTAAACATCTGCCAGGAATTAGCACCATCAACTGCAGCAGCCTGGTAGAGCTCTATGGGAAGAGATTGAAATGCAGCAAGTAATGCAAGAAACATAAAAGGAGTCCATTCCCATATATCAACCATTATTATGGTGAATGGTGCCATATTTACACTCGTTGTCCACTTTACTGCGCTTAAGCCTATTGATTTCAGTATCGTATTAATAACACCAATATCGGGGTGAAGCATCATCCTCCATAAAAATGCAACCGCTATAGGTGGACATGCCATAGGAATGAGATAGATTACTCTAAAAAAGTTTCTCCCTTTAAATTTATGACTTAAAAGGAAAGCGAGAATAAGCCCTAATATGAGTTCACCGGTTACACTTATCCCCACATACATTGACGTAAATCCAAGGGCGTTCCAAAAACGAGGATTCTCGAATAAAAAGTACTTATAATTATCCAGTCCAACCCATTTAGGGCTGGGCATAATATTGGCATGCCATTTTGTGAATGAGAGGGTTAATGTCCACCCAAGTGGTAAAATCGCCATAAGCATGAGATAAATAAGTGCGGGTAACAGGAAAGCCCATTTAACATTTTTCCTCCCGATCGAAGCTACTGCCATATTTTTCCCTCGATTGGAAATCATAATAAAAACAGGGTGCCGTGGATGGCACCCTGTTTTTTAAACGATCAATTATTCTAATCCTAATGAACTTCTGTAAAAAGCTTTCTGTTCCTCAAATCCTTTCTCGTCTGTAATTCTCACCCAGTCTTTGTAAATCCGCTCACACCCCTCTTCTGGAGATATTTTTCCAGAAAGAACTGCATTGAGATGGACATCCAATGATGATCCGGCTCCGGTATAGTACTCCGGTGTTCCGGGTATCATCAAATCAGGTACTGCATTCGGGTCCTGAAGTATATCGGAAATTGCTTTGAGATATGCTTTAACAGATTCTTCACCCCAACCTCCTCTAACCCAGGCTTCAGTGGTTTTGAAGTGGGACCATCGCCATGGATTTGCTCCTGTATACCCATGGATGCCGCATACATCAAGCAGACTGTGCTCAGGATTGGTCATATAAATTCCAAAATGGTATGCAGTATCTTTCTGAGGTGCAGCCTTCGGTATAATCCATACCCATCCGCCAAAGTTGAGGAAATTCACCGTGTGCTGTTTTTCAACCCACTTGTTTGTCTCTCTGTCAAAATACTTCTTTGCTCCTGGTAACGGACCATAGCCCAGTAAACCTTTTACCTTGCTTCCGTACTCAATCGGCTTCTGTTCCTGTATCCCTATATCGCCCCAGTCAAAAGCAATTGCAGAATTACCTGAAACGAATGCCTGCCTCAACTCAGAAAACCCATAGCCCAGTAATCCGGGTGGAGCGAACTTGGTGAGCTCCTGAATCCTTGTCATTGCTTCTACCCAGCCTGGGCTCTTACACAGAGGCTCCATTGTATCGGTATCGAAGAAGATGTTGCTGGTATAATTCGATGGCGTCCCTGCAATTGTTGTATACTGTGCACAAACATCCATGAAAGACCACATAGCCTGTGAATTTTGTGCAGCTATGAATGCAACTCCATACTCAATCTCACCATCTTTATCCCAGTCCCATTTGTTGAAGAACTCGGCAATATCCCTCACTTCGCTCCAGTTTGCCGGAGGCACCTGATAACTATAGCCGAACTTATCCTTGAATCGCTTCTGGTATTCAGGAACTTCGAGTGCATCCTTTCTGTAATAGGTCATATGGTTATCGCCATCATAGGGCAAAGCCATGGTCTCACCCATCCACTGTGTAATTCGTTGAACCCCAGGCATCACATCATCCCAGTCAGGATAACCATATTTTTCTATATAAGGTTCAAGATTCTCTACGTGGCCGCCTCCAAATACCTCTCCCAGCCAGGTTACAGGTACACAGGCAATATCGAAGGAGCCGGTTTTTGTTCTGAATTCGATCCACATCTTTTCTTCAAGAGTTGCATAAGGAACCAGAACAACGTCGATTGTACCACCTGTCTGTGCCTCCCATATTGGTTTCCAGGTATCAACAACCTGAATATGGGGATCGGTAACCAAAACTGTGATGGTAGCGCTCAAATCAACCTCAGCTACTTCTACTTCCACTATTTCTTCTTTTGGTACTCTAATGATGAAAAAATAAACTAATACAACAGCCACAACTACTACAATAATTGGAATAAATATCCATTTCTTCATAGTTTAATACCTCCTAAAATTTTTAGTTTCTCACTACCTATCCTGGATTAGAAAATTCTTGTTATAACCAAACCACCTCCTTTCTGTCCTCTCTTCTTTTAGTTTTTATACAGTCTCTAAAACAATCCCCTTCATTTACATATAGAGAATTTATCTGTTACTGCCTTTATCCTGATTTGCTTGCCCCATAGTGGCAAGCAAAGAAAGAAATAAAAATACGCTCAAACGAGACAGCCTCTATAATTAATCCAGGTATAAAGGGCCTTCGGTGCAGTTAATATTTCAAAGATTTGTTGGCTCATTTAAGGAGTAGACGGGTTTCAAAACATAGTTAGCTTGAATCATACAATATTTAACTCCTATACCAACATACTTATCTTATCAGATGAAATAATTTTGTCAAGAGATTAATTTGAAATTTTTTACTTATTATTGTTTTTTTATCACTATACTGGTAAAATACATGTTGTAAAAAATGGTATGTTATTGAGGATCCGGATATGAGTCCGGTACTTCTTCGTAAGAATATTTAAAATGAGTATAATCTTTTTCAAAAAATTAAAAGGAGGTAAAATGCAATACAGATTTCTCGGCAATACGGGGTTGAAGGTTTCAGAGCTTGCTTTTGGGACGCAGACCTTCGGCTGGGGGGCGGATGAGAACACTGCGCATAAACTGGCTGATTTATATGTTGAGTCAGGAGGTAACTTTTTCGATACTGCCAATGTCTATAATAACGGTGTTTCGGAGACTATACTAGGTTCCTGGCTTAAAGAGAGGGGAAATCGCCACTTGCTGGTTATCGCTTCCAAGGTCTTTTTCCCTATAAGCGATGAACCCAATGACACAGGCCTATCGCGAAAGCACCTCTTCCATGCCATTGATGAGAGCCTCCGCCGTTTACAAACAGACTACCTTGATCTTTATCAGGTTCACTGCTTCGATATGTCCACACCGCTGGAAGAAACCCTCAGAGCTCTTGATGATATTGTGAGGGCTGGTAAGGTCCGGTACCTTGGAGCATCCAACTACACTGCGGCTCAGCTTATGAAAGCTTTAATGCTCAGTAAAATGAACGGTCTTCTGCCCTTCAGTTTTCTGCAGGCCGAATACAGCCTTATTGTTAGAAGTACGGAATGGGAGCTTCTTCCCCTATGCAAAGAGGAGGGGTTGGGATTTTTAGCCTGGTCGCCCCTTGCAGGCGGGTGGCTAACAGGCAAATATAAAAAAGACAGTGAACCACCTCCTGACAGCAGAGTTGGGAGAAAAGACAGATGGGATGACCAGCCGGAGCAGCGTGAGAGCAAGCTGACCTGGCGTGTGATTGATGCTCTGGTAGAAATAGGCAGAAACCGGGGAAAAACACCTGCACAGGTAGCATTGAACTGGATTCTGAGACAGCCCGGCGTAACCGCACCGATCCTGGGGATGCGAACATTAGAACAAGCAGAGGAGAATCTAGGATGCACACACTGGGATTTATCCGATGAAGAGCTCAACATGCTTCATAAGGCGAGTGAAATACCCCTTCCCTATCCATACCGTTTTATTCAAAGGTATACGAGAAGAAGGTAGGAATGTTAAAAAGGTGTCCAATTCATCCCAGTAAACACTATTTATCTCCTCTGCTATTATAACTGCACCAATATCCTTTTCAAGATAACGGATAAGATCATCACCCTGTTTAGTACACTCCATAGCATAAAAATTTTCTTCATCAAGATCTATTTCCAGAGATTTAAAAAACATTAATACTGTAAAATAATTATAATATTTTTGGCAAAACTCTATATATACCATTCCAATACCACGGAGTTTATCTATTCCAGTTTTAAACTTATCTACAGTTTTAAAATTAACCGATTATAAAATTTAATCTAAAAACATGCAATTTTTATTTGACAATGTAGTCCATATTTGGTATTATATATAGACCACCTTTATTTTAAGGAGAATCGTTATGAACATCAAAGAAGATATTAAACCAATCTCATATATAAAGGCACATGCTGTTGACGTATTAAGTCAGATCAATAAAACTCATAGGCCTCTTATTGTGACTCAAAATGGCGAAGCAAAGGCAGTTTTGCTGGATACAGAAAGTTATGAAAAAATGACAAATGCCTTAGCCATATTAAAACTAGTTTCTCAAGGGGAGAAAGATATAATTGATGGAAATGTAAAAAAGCAAAGTGATTTTTTTTCATTAATAGATAAACAATTAAAACAGAAAAAATAATATGCCAAAAAATCCAAACTTTACTGTATATTGGACAGAGACTGCACAAAAAGATCTCGTAGGGATCATTGATTATATTTCAAGAGATAGTGTTGAAAGTGCACTAAAAGTATTAGAAAAGTTAAAGAAAGAAGCGGAAGAGTTGGATAATTTTCCATATCGAGGACGAATTGTACCAGAACTAAAATATCATAACATCGAAAGCTATAAAGAGTCGATCATTTCTCCCTGGAGAATAATTTATAGAATCGAAGATGGAAAAGTCTTTATATTAGCAGTATTTGACGGTAGAAGAAATTTCGAAGATATTTTATTAGATAGATTTATAAAGAGATAATCCAGTAGAAGACCGTGATCAAACCTGCGTCTAACACGGCATTTACGCTGCGCTCCCTTCGGTCGCTTGCCCTTCGGGACATTGGCTGGTTAATCTTTGCCTGGCTTTTTATTCGATATATTTTTTTACACCCAGAATAATTTTTCTCCTGCTTTGCAAAAATAATTGATTATCTTGTAATTTAATTTTATACTACCTCTGAGTCTAAGAAAAATTCTTTTACCTTTTGGGCAAGAAAATCAGGATTAAGGTACTAATCCTCCTGAGTCTACATATCACAATCAATTAAAAAAATTGATTTCAAGAGGGCGTTAATAAATAACGGGGGCAAGAATGTCAATCCTAATAAAAAAAGATACAAGAATACTGATTCAGGGCATAACAACAACCGAAGGAAGACAGAATACGAGTCTTATGCTCGAATCCAAGGCAGAAATCGTGGCAGGAGTTACCCCAGGACGTTATGGCCAGGAAGTTATGGGTGTTCCCGTTTACGATAAGGTGAATGAAGCATTAAAAAAGCATAAAGTAGACATATCTGTTATATTTGTTCCAAAGAATTTTGTCCTTTCTGCTGCAACAGAATCAATCCAGGAAAAAATACCTTTAATAATTATTGTTACAGGGGATATTCCTGTAACAGAAACAATAAAAATAAAGAATATGGCCCAGAAAAATGGAATTACATTAATCGGTCCCGGGTCTGCGGGAATATTAATACCCGGCATCTGCAAAGCTGGAATCATTTCCAGTGAGTACACTTTAAAAGGTGTGACAGGCGTTGTTACACGGTCAAAAAAAAATGAAAAGTATATATGTCAGAGCCTGTTTAAGGAAGAAATCGGTGAAAGTGCAATTGTTAGTCTTGGAGGAGATGACATAATAGGAACCGGATTTATTGAAACACTTAAAACATTTGAAGAGGATGAAAATACTCAGGTAGTAATAATTGGCGGCGAAACCAAAGGGCGATTGGAAGAAGATGCTGCCCGTTACATTCAGGAAACGGGCTATTCAAAACCTGTTATTGCCTATCTTTTTGACAGGGAAAAAAATATTGAAAACGCAATGGAAAAGGAAAAACTGTTCATAGATGCCGGTGTGACTGTAACCCAGGACGTCTGGGAAATAGGTCAGATCATAAAAGAGGCAACTATCGAAGAAGAATGACCGTACGGGTAATTCATGAATTACCCCTACTCTATTGTGACATCTGTTATACCAACAATCACATCCGCCTTCCCCTTTTCCTTGAAAAATGGTTTCAGCCGTAAATACGAAACGATTAGCCCGCTTCTGTTTTTCTCTATTTGATAGAGAAAGTGAGTAAGGTTTTGTACGGGTCTCGCATTGATTTTTATTTCGACCATATCTTTCGATATTCCTTCTTTCGTTTCAATCCCCCTGGGTTTTATGTACTCTATATTATCCCTTATACCGGTCCATTCTGATATGTTTTCCAGGTAGGTGAGTACAGAAAGGGCCTTCTTGCTATCCAGCATTTTTTTTAGTTTATTATAGGTTTCTTGATCTGATTCATATCTTTCTGCAATGCTTTTAAGCTCATAAAAACGAGATTCAAGCAAACTGCGTTCGGATTCGAAATCCCGCCTGGAATTCAGCAGCGGAACAAATACTATCTGATAGATCAGGAATAATACAATAATAAGGAATGCACCATAGATGAGTATTTTTTCTCTATTTGAAAGGTTTTTAAGCAGATTTCTAATATCCAAAAAATTACTCCGATAAAGTTTATTAAATCTTTTCTTTTATAGTAATATCAAATAAGAAAGTAACAGCGAACCCCTCACTGCTTCCGGTAGTGCCGGTATTTGATACCTTAACATCAGATACATATTCTGAAATAGCGAGGGATTCTTTTATTCTATCAATATCTGAAAAAGTCCGTGCCTTCCCGGAAAACTTGATGTGGTTTCTTTCAATTATTATATCAGTATATTCAATAACGACATCATCCGGCAGAAAAGTGGAAATTTCCCTGAGCAGCTCAGTCCCACTGAATCTTCTATCAATTGTGTTTTCAATGAAGTCAATCTTTTGCTGTATTGCCTTCAAATACTGCTCAGCCTCTTTTCCCTTTAGCTGTGGTTTTTCAAAAACTTTCATACTCAGCTCATCCATCCCTCCTTTGAGCTCTTCAATCTGACTCTTTTGAAAGTGTATTTCAATAAAAAGATTCGATAAAGAAATTAATAAAAGAACCAGAAGAAGTGCACCTACAGCCACAAAATCTTTTAAACGAATATACCCTTTTAACCTCGGTTTAAACTCCTCTTTCAGCAGATTTACCCGTTTATACGGAGGCTGATTAATGCTGTTCAATGTACCGAAAAGAGAAATTAGCTCCGAATAATCAATGCGCTGGTCAGTCTCTAAAGAGTCCCCATATTGATGAACAGGAAACGACCGGTAGGATAGATCTAACTCATTGAATATCTGGTTATTCAGTCTCCTGAAATCTTCATCCACCGAAGTCCTCATATTTATATAAACGGATGGAAAATCCGAAATTTTGAGAAGCATTAAAAGCTGGGATGTAAGTGAGTTTTT
>JAUVYC010000106.1 GCA_030603285.1 Spirochaetota bacterium | reverse complement strand
CAAAAGAATATTATAAATTATATAAAAACATTTTAGAACATATATCTCTTGATTAAAAGGTTTATATGGTTCTTTATTAGTTGATTTATGTCATCCAGTTCATCATTCTCAGCCCTGTTAAGATCATCCGTATATCTCTCAAATTTCCTCTGTTTTAGATTTTCAATCACTTTTCTTTCCTTTTTTGCCTCAACGAGCACCCCGAGAGCCTTATATACTTCATCCTCCTTTGCTATTATCCTGCCGGCTAGCTGTTCAATTGTCCCGTGGGTCCTGCTGATATAGTTGTCTACAGCAACAATCTCCGACACAGTAAATGTCCCTTCTTTATACGGGTTTTCCCGAATGAAAGCCTTAAGATTTACCCTGACAGTTTCCATTTCGTTTTCAACCTTCAACAGGTCAGCCTTTCTTTTTGAAAACTCCCGCTGTGCCCCATCCTCTATCTTTTTCCTGAAATTCAGAATATTTTCAAGCCTGAAAACAAACTTTTTCAAATACTACTCCTCTTTATCACTGAATATCGAAAAGAGCATCTTTTTAATCTCTTCAAAGCTGAACCCTCCATCCGTGTCCTGCTTTAAAAATTCCGTAACTTCATCTATCCTTTCTATTGCCCAGTCTGTTTTTTCATCGGATCCTTTGACGTACGCACCGATTTTGATGAGGTCCTCTGCATCGTAATACAAAGACAATACCTGTTTCAGCTTATCAATGTATCTCCTGTGTTCTTTAGATGTTATATCCGGTGTTAATCGACTTATACTTGCCAGTACATCTACTGCAGGATACTGATTTTTTTGAAAAAGCCTCCTGGATAAAACGATGTGTCCATCCAATACGCTTCTGACGGCATCTGAAATTGGCTCATCTATATCATCCGCCTCCACGAGCACAGCATAAATACCTGTTATCGAACCTCTTTCAGCCATGCCACTTCTCTCAAGGAGCTTTGGCAAAATTGAGAAAACACTTGGTGTATACCCCTTTGTTGCTGGTGGTTCACCAACAGCGAGCCCTATTTCCCTCTGGGCCCGGGCAAACCTCGTAACAGAATCCATCATAAAGATAACATCCTTTCCCCGGTCTCTAAAGTATTCGGCAATTGCTGTTGCAAGGTAAGCACCTCGTATCCTCGCTATCGGTGCCTGATCTGATGTAGCAACAACGATTACTGAACGCTTCAGCCCCTCTTCACCCAGGTCCCTTTCAATAAAATCCCGAACCTCTCTTCCCCTCTCTCCGATAAGTGCAATGACATTTACATCTGCACTCGTATATTTAGCTATCATTCCTATCATGGTGGTCTTTCCAATACCGCTCCCGGAGAATATACCTATTCGCTGTCCTTTCCCAATTGTTAAACAGCCATCTATGGATTTGATCCCGGTTGACAGGACCTCTGTAATTCTTTTTCTTTTCAGAACATGGGGAGGAGTATTGAATATGGGATATTCTGTGGCATAGTAAATGGGTCCTTTCCCATCAATCGGTTTTCCTAAAGCATCAACAACTCTCCCTAAAAGGGCTTCTCCTACTTTTGCTGAAAGCGGCCTGCCGGTTGCAACAACCTTTAATCCGGGTTTAATACCGCTTTCATTATCATAGGGTAAGAGGAGGGTTATGCCGTTTTTAAATCCAACAACTTCAGCAGGAATTTCCACAGGAACTGCAGGTTCTACAGAACCTGTTGGTCCTGCAGGAACAATAACCCGGCACAATTCTCCAACACTTGCCAGCGGCCCCCTGCTCTCTAAAAGCAGACCAACAGATTTACTTACCATTCCTTCATATAAAATGGGATCTACATCTTCAAGAGCAACCATATATTTTTCAAATATATCCTGTACCATAATCTCATCCTTTTATTGGTACTAGCTCTCGAATTTTTTCCTCCAACACATTAAGTTGTGTTGAAATACGGGCATCAATATCACCAAATGAAGTTTCTACTATACAGCCCCCGGGATCAACCCTGTTGTCTTCTTCAACTGTGATTTGTTCCAGATTTTCCATTAATGAAATAAATCTTTTTTTATTTTTTGTAGTGAGATCCAGATCTTCGGTATTCACCCGTATAGTAATTTCCGTTTCGCCTCTTACCTTTTTTAAGGCTTCCTTTATATTTTCAATAACTACCTTTCTTTCTGCTTCTGATATAACTTTTACAACCTTCCGGGCAATAAGCATAACAAGATCTACAAGCTGTTTTTCAGTACTTTCTACTATAACCTTTCTTTTATCGATTGCTGCGTTAAATATGGTGTGCAACCTATCTATAAGCCGCTCTACCTCCTCTTTGCCTTTATTGAACCCATCCTCCCTTCCTTCTTCATATGCCTTTAATTTTGCTTCCTGAATAAGAGCCACTAACTTAGATTTAGCCTTCTGTTCCAGTTCATGCGCCGCTTTTTCTGCATCTTCATGAATCCTTTTCACTTCGTCCTCTGCCTCTTCCTTTAACTTCCGGGCATCAACACTGTTTTTCTGCATTACCTTAAAAGCAGCTTCTTCTGCTTCTTCTTTTATTTTTTTCGCTTGAGCTTCTGCATCCTCTTTTATTTTTCTTGCTTCTTCCAGGAGTTTTTCTCTCTCATCCTCAACGCTGGGTAAGGGAGCCTCTTCAAATGCCTGCGGCTCTTTAAGCTCTTCCACTTCTTCAACCTCTTCAACCGGCTCCTCTATTTCTTCCTTCACACCTTTTATATGAGGAGGTGTAATTAAAACTTTTGCTTTAATCTCCTTCACTTCAAAAGCTTTAAATATCTTTCTTGACAAAGTTGCCTCCAAATCCAAAGGTCGTCATCCAACAATATCAACATGTAGTCACATCAAATAATTTAAAAAATATCAGCCCCGGACAGAATCAGCTCCGGCCAGAGAGCAATGTAATGAGCAATTGCTTTACATAACAAGTTCGTCCTCACCTGCACGGGCGACGACAATTTCACCGGCTTCTTCGAGTTTCCGGATAATACTAACAATCTTCTGCTGGGCCTCTTCCACATCTTTTAACCTTACAGGCCCCATAAACTCCATGTCTTCTTTAAGCAGGCTGCTCGCCCGCTTACTCATGTTTCTGAATATCTTGTCCTGGACCTCAGAATCCACACCTTTCAATGCTTTCGCAAGGTCCTGAGTATCAACCTCACGCAATACCTTTTGAATCGCCCTGTCATCGAGGAGGACAATATCATCAAAGATAAACATCCTCTTCTTGATCTCTTCTGCGAGTTCCGGATCATCCTCTTCAAGGGATTCAATGATCGTCTTTTCTGTACTCCTGTCGACAAGGTTCAATATATCTACAATCGAACCGATACCGCCTGCGGCTGTATAGTCCTCACTTGCAAGAGTGGACAGTTTTTTCTCAAGCACTCTTTCAACTTCCCTTAAGACATCAGGTGATGTTCTATCCATTGTTGCAATTCTTCTTGCAACATCTGCCTGTATATCATCAGGAAGAGCACCAAGTATAATCGAAGACTTATTCGGCTCAAGATATGCAAGAATAAGGGCAATTGTCTGCGGATGCTCACCCTGAATGAAGTTTAAGAGATGACTGGGGTCTGTCCTTCGTATAAAATCAAAAGGACGTACCTGAAGCGATGACGTCAATCGGTTAATGATATCAATCGCCTTTTGAGACCCAAGTGCTCTCTCAAGCAGGTCTCTTGCGTAATCTATTCCCCCTGACGAGATGAAGTCCTGGGCCATCATGAGTTCCTGGAACTCCATTAAAACCCTGTCCCTTGCGCCGGGGTCAACTGTCTCAAGTCTGGCTATTTCAAAAGTAAGCTGCTCAATCTCATCTTCACGCAGATGTTTAAATATCTCCGAAGATATTTCTGATCCAAGCGTTACCAAAAAAACGGCAGCTTTCTGTCGTCCTGTAAGCGTTTTCTTTGCTACGGTTACATGACTGGTTTGCACCGGTCTTACAGGGACTTTCCCCATGGTTCCCTCCTCTGATTTACTCCTCTGATTTACTCTTCAGCAATCCAGGTTCGGATAAGCTTTGCGACCTCTTCCGGATGATCTCTGGCTAAATTCATAACATTTTCCTGCATTTCAAGACGCGCTTTTTCTTCTGCTGAAAGTTCGAGCTCAGTACTTTCCACCTCAGCGGTCTTGAGAGCAGCTTCCCTCATCAACTGCTGCTGGCGCGCAAGCTCTTCTTCTTTTATTCTCTTCCTGCGAGAAAACTCACGTGAAAACGCTCTGTATGCAAGAGTAATAATAAATATTGCAAACAGTGCTATAAGCGCTGAAAGCAGAGTTTTTCTTATCTGTTCTCTCTTCTTTAAATAAACATCTTCCAGTTCAAACTCTTTTACCCTATCAAACTTTATATTCTTAACTATAACGGTATCCTTTCGGGAAGGGGTATAACCAATTCCTCCCTTTACAATATCTTCTAAGCTCCTCATTTCCTCAACAGTCCGCGGAATATACTCCCGTTTAACCCCTCTCTCTTCCGTAAGCATAGGTTTCCCGTGTTCATCAAAGAGCTTTTTCCATGTTCCATCAACCCAGACAGCAACAGACACCCTTTTTATCTTATAGGGAGCCGATTTAATATGAGAAACCTGCTGGCTGACTTCGTAATTTTTCACACTTTCTGTCTTTTCATACTTTGTCCCCTCTTCAAGCGCCTCTTTATATCCTGGTGGGATATTCGGCTCCACTCCCGGCGGCCCTTCGGGAACAAACCCGACACCTTCAAAATACTCCTTAGTATCCTTTTCGCTTCTCACCACGTTCAGCTTAACGACAGTCTCATCATACGGTGTTTCAGGATTATCCTCCCTTTCAACAATTGGAATAAACTCAGTCTTTTCAACCTTCTTCTGGTCAAAATCAAGCTCAATTTCAACAGACACATCCACCTTATCATCTCCAAGCACAGCCTTTAATTTATTACTGATTTCAGTCTGCATTTTTAATCTGAGCTTTTCCTTGATTTTCCATTCCTCTTTTGCCCTTACAAGATAGTTCACTTCCTCATCTGCATCAAAATCTGAAAGAATATTCCCGTGATGATCGGTAACAACGACGTTTTCCGGCTTCAGTCTGTCAGCTCCGAAGGCAATTAAATTAATAATACCCTCTATCTTTTTCTTGTTTGTCAGGATATCAGAATAGGGTGATGGAGTGATAATGACAGAAGCAGTATAGGGCTCTTCATCATCTATGTACAGCTGGGGTTCGGGCATGGTAACCTGAATACTCACATCTTCCACATCTTCCAGAAGTTTTATATGGCGGGTAATTTCACCAATGATTGCTCTTCTCTTATTCACATCTCTTTCAAAATCAGTGGTTGTCCATTTTTGTATATCAAAAATCTCCCAGCCTTTTATCCCTTGAGGAAGAAGGCCCGCCTGTCCGATTTTCATTCTTAGATAGGCACTTGTATTTCTATCCTTAACAGCTATGTATTCGCCATCTCTGGTTTTATAATCCACACCCCATTCGGTTAACTTGTTGGTAATTCTCATGTAATCAAACTGTTCAAGAGGCGATTCAAATAGAAGTGCTTCTGTTTCCTTAGATGAGATGGATATCAGAAAGAAGAACCCCACAATGACAAGGGCCCCAACACCAATGAGGATTAACTTCTGTGTTTGACTCAGTGTAGAAAATATATTTTTTGCATTTTCCAGCATCTTCTTAAAAAATGCGTCCATTTTCCCCTCCCATAGGTTTCAAACTATTAATCTGTTATTTCATATGAATGAGCTCCCTGTAACCCTGTGTTATCCGATCAACAATTGACTTTGTCAAGAGAAGTGCTGTTCTGGCTTTTTCTGCTGCAATTGCTACATCATGAATATCAACGGTGTCAGGCCTGACCGCCAGCAACCTGGTAAGCCGGTCAGATTCAAGCTGAAGGTCATTTACCTTGTAAAAAGCATCTTTTAAAGCATGTGCAAATTCGGATACAAAATCGCCGTTCTTTTTATTGGTTTTAAGTTTCCCCTCCATAAAGCCAAAATGTGATTTATGAGTTGCCGATAAAGGAACATCATCACCGCCCACTTCGTAAAAATTCATCATGTCTCCCCTCCATTCTTCCGGTATCCTGTTGCTTTTCTTTGTTTTATATACAACCGATTTATTAATGTATTTCTCATCATACTAAAATACTAAATATTTCAGACGTATTCTACCTGCTTCCAATTTCCAGTCCCTTCATAAACATCTGACCTGCATTCTGAATAATTGTAACATTCGCCTCGTAAGCTCTGCTTGCTGAAATCATATCAACCATCTCAGTAACTATGTTCACATTTGGAAACTTCACATATCCTTTCAGGGGCCCTGACTTTATCCTATCCGGATGAGTCGGGTCATATACCAATCTCAATGGGCTTCTATCATCCTCAATTTTGATAACCCGGACACCCTCTCCTGCTCCCCGCCACAGTGCCTGAGGGAGAAACCGAGTACGGAACTCGAGTTTATCATTCCTTGGCCTTAAGATAACTCTTTTTCTACGGTATGGACCGCCGTCTGTTGTCCGTGTTGTATTTACATTCGCTATGTTGTTCGAGATGACATCCATCCTCAGTCTCTGAGCTGTAAGACCTGTTGATGCAATGTTTATGGTAGAAAAAATACCCATAATATAGGCTCCTTAATATAATAGAACGCTACCTGATTACAATTGAAAGCAGCCTGAAATTATCGCTTATACGCTGTGCCATTGCCATATATCTCAACGTGTTCTCCTTAGCATCGACCATTTCTTTTTCAATATCAACATTATTACCGTCATTCCTGTATGAAGTTGTATAATCAAGATGTACAACAGGCTTTACCTGCCGGTAATCCTTTGGCCTGTAGAAAGAAATGTGCCTTTTGTGTGTCAGGGCTGCAGGGAAAGGATGAGGATCATAGGATTTAAGCGCCCTCCATAACTCACTTTCAAAAGCGATGTCGCTTCTCTTGAAATGCGGTGTATCGGCATTGGCAATATTATCAGCGATTACTTCCTGGCGCAAGAGAGATGCAGACATTGTCCTCTGAAGTATATCCTGTGTTCTCATAAAACCTGAATCTAAGAACATGTTAACATCCTTTTTTTCCTTCTCATATTCAAATACATTGTCGGAATAAAAGAAAAACCCTTAACAGCACCTTACCTTGTTTTTTCGGCAATTTACACCCTCACCCTGACCACCCTTACGGGGGGTAATAAATATTAATAAATTATAATATGTACTTTGAAAGATCCTTGTCCTCGATTATATTCTTCAGTTTAGAGCGCACATACTCGACAGTTATTGGTATTATCTGATTCTTTAAATCCGGAGCCGTAAATGAGACATCCTCAAGCATGAGTTCCATTATGGTATACAATCTCCTGGCACCAATGTTCTCAGTCTGTGAATTAACAAACGTTGCTATCTTGGCAATCTCCTCAATTGCATCAGGTTTGAAATCGAGCTCAACTCCCTCTGTTTGAAGAAGTGCTGAATACTGTTTAATAAGGGCATTCTTTGGCAGAGTAAGAATTTTTTCGAGATCCTCTGTTGAAAGGCTGCTCAGCTCTACTCTAATAGGAAATCTCCCCTGTAGTTCCGGTATGAGATCCGATGGCTTGCTCATATGAAACGCACCTGCAGCAATGAAGAGGATGTGGTGCGTTCTTACTGCGCCATACTTCGTCGTAACTGTAGAGCCCTCAACAATAGGAAGAATGTCCCTCTGAACTCCCTCTCTCGATACATCAGGTCCATGGGTGCTTCCCTTGGTAGCTATCTTGTCAATCTCATCCAGAAATACAATCCCCATCTGCTCAGCTCTCTCAATTGCAACCTTTACAACCTTATCCATATCAATTAACTTATCTCTCTCTTCTTCCTCGAGTAATTTCCGAGCCTCCTTTACAGATGCCTTCTTTCTCTTTTTCTTTTCAGGAAATATACTGCTGAACATGTTCGACAGGTTTGTATCCATATCCTCCAGACCTGTGCCTGCGAACATTCCGAGTACCTGGGTTTTCGGTTGTTTCACTTCTATTTCGACTACTTTTTCGTCAAGTTCACCCTTTCTTAGCATTTCCCTGAATCGCTCACGTGTCTTTCTCCTCTTTTCTTCTGCACCGATCCCTGTACTTCCACTCCCTGCGCTTGCTGCCGTACCTTTCTTTGGAAAGGAAATAGGTGGAAGCAATATATCCAGAAGACCGTCTTCTGCTCTTTCTTTCGCAATCGTTTCAACTTCCTCACTCATCTCTTTCTTGACATCATTCACCGAAATATTGGTTAAATCTCTTATCATACTCTCAACGTCTCTTCCAACGTACCCCACTTCCGTATATTTGGTGGCTTCAACTTTTATAAAAGGGGCACCGCTGATATTTGAAAGCCTTCTTGCAATTTCCGTCTTACCTACTCCTGTTGGGCCGATCATAATAATGTTTTTCGGCGCTACTTCATCTCTTAATTCTTCAGGCAGGTTTTTTCTCCTGTACCGGTTACGCAGGGCAATTGCAACTGATTTTTTTGCTTTTTCCTGTCCTATTATATACATATCAAGTTCAGCAACAATCTGAGCAGGAGTCAGTTCGCCTTCTGATTTTCCCATGATATCTCCTCTACAGTAATATTCTCATTTGTATAGATACATATTGAGGCAGCAAT
>JAUVYC010000133.1 GCA_030603285.1 Spirochaetota bacterium | reverse complement strand
AAAGAAATGCGAGCCCGGTCAGAATGTTTGTGTAAAGGGAGAGGACATAAGGAAAGGCGATATTGTTCTGAGAAAAGGTGCGCTTATACGGGGGGCGGAGATCGCAATACTTGCTTCTGTCGGAAAAACTGAGTTGAGTGTGATACGAACACCTTCTATTGGTATAGTATCAACAGGGAATGAAATCGTTGAGCCGTCACAACCACTCCAGGATGGAAAAATTCGAAACAGCAATGGCCCGATGCTCACAGCCCTCGGAAAAGCACTCGGCTGTGATGTAGAGTATCTGGGGATTGCAGGCGACGAGGAAGGCGAGCTCAGAGAGGTTTTAAGAAAAGGCTTCCAGAAAGATATCCTCCTTTTATCAGGAGGCGTATCAGCAGGGGACTACGATCTTATCCCGGCGCTTTTGCAAAAAGATCATGCTGTGATTCTGTTCCATAAAATACGGGTTAAGCCCGGCAAACCGCTTCTTTTTGCCAGAAAGGGAAAATGCCGAATATTTGGAATTCCGGGAAACCCGGTTTCTAACTTTACTACATTCCGGATATTTATAAAACCGGCGGTTCTCAGGATGATGGGGAGGCCTGATTACTGTCTGCAATTAACAGATGCTGTTATGTCGGTAGATTTTCACAATAAAAGCAGGAGAGTGCATATTGTCCCTTCCCACTGTTCTGTAGATAAAGGCAGTTTTCATGTTACTCCTTTTACACTCAATGGTTCGGCAGATATCATCGGATGTTCAGATAGCAACTGCCTCGCTGTTATAGAAGAAGGTACAGGGGTGATCAGAAAAGGAAAAAAGGTAAAGATAGTGCTTCTCAATGAGTAATTTTTCATACCAAAGTCACACATAGAAACCAAAACAGGAGAAAAGAATGGCGCATGAAGCCGGGATTGAATCGGATTTTAAAATTGAGCTTACGGTTAATAATAAGAAGGTAGGGTTGAAATCCTTTGTCCGGGGGGTGTTTGTAAATGTAATTCTGGGTATGGTAAAAACACTGAAAAATGTGGATGAACCGGAAGATATCGTTGTAAAGATACAGCGGAACAGGTAAAATGAAAAAACAGTTTTCACACGTAGATAAGGCAGGAAACATACAGATGGTCGATGTCGGGGATAAGGAAGTTACGAAACGTGTCGCTAAAGCCAGGTGCAGGATCATGATGAACCCGTCAACTCTGAGGGCTGTAACAGAAGGGAAAATCAAAAAGGGCAATGTCTTTACCACTGCAAAAATAGCGGGCATCCTCGCTGCAAAAAGAGTGGATGAGCTCATCCCGCTGTGCCATACCATATCAATAAATCATGTAGATATCTCCTTTGATCCGGAACTTGATAAAGGTGTCCTGATAATCAGTTCGGAGGTTGGTGTAACTGCACAGACCGGTGCCGAAATGGAAGCTCTTCAGGCTGCAGCCCAGGCCGCCTTGACAGTTTACGATATGTGCAAGGCAGTTGACCGGGGCATGGTGATATCTGATTTAGAGCTGGTAGAGAAAAGTGGAGGAAGGAGCGGGTTATGGAAAAGAGAATAAGCTATGCTGTTCTTACCATCAGCACACGATCGAGTGCCGGGAAACGGGAGGATACCAGCGGGCCGGCGCTATGTGACCTGGTTAAGCAGCATCTCGGTGATGTTATCTGCCATAAAATTCTTCCGGATGAAAAAGCTGTAATCAGCTCGGAGCTGATAAAAATCTGTGATCAAATGACGCCGGATATAATATTTACACTCGGCGGCACAGGGCTTGCCCCTTCAGATGTTACTCCTGAAGCAACTGAGCATGTAATAGAAAAAACAGTGCCCGGCATATCTGAAGCAATGAGAATGTGGAGTTTAGAAAAAACAAACAGGGCTATGCTTTCGAGGGGGATTTCAGGGGTAAGGAAACAAACACTCATAATCAATATGCCGGGGAGTGAAAAAGCAGTAAAAGAATGCTATGAGCTCGTTCAGCCTGTACTCCGGCATGCAGTAGAATTAATTCATGAACAGGTGAAAGATTGTGGACGCTAAAATGGGTGAAGTGAAAAATGGATTGCTGGATATATACGAACGGAGAATCGACTACCTCAGAATTTCCGTAACAGACAGGTGTAATCTCCGGTGTTTTTATTGTATGCCGAATGAAGGGGTCCCCTTTATGGCTTACAGTCGTATTTTACGGTATGAGGAAATCCTTAGATTAACGGATATATTTCTTGAAATGGGTATAAAAAAGATAAGAATCACAGGAGGCGAACCTCTTATCAGAAAAAATATTCTGTTTCTGGTGAAAGAGTTGGGGAAACGAAAATCCCTGAGAGAGCTTACTCTCACGACAAATGGGATAAGGCTTTCTGAGTACGCTTATGATTTAGTTCAGGCAGGTGTTGAGAGGGTGAATGTGAGTCTTGATTCCCTGAATAAAAAAAACTATGAGCAAATGACAGGCGTGAATCTATTTAATAATGTGATGCAGGGAATTAATATTTCTCAAGAGCTCGGATTAAAGATAAAGCTGAATATAGTAGCCATGCGAGGGAGAAATGACGGTGAATTCCTGGATTTTTTAAAGTTCGGGATAGAAAATGATATTGATATCCGGTTTATAGAATTAATGCCGCAGTACTATAATGACAGTATTGCAGAAAACCTCTTTATTCCTGAAGGTGAAGTTTTGAAAATAATCGAAAAAATGTATACGTTGATACCTGGTGCCACAGGTTCAGAAAAAACTACTGCTAAGCTTTATAAGATTAAGAACAGCAGGGTGACTGTTGGATTCATCAGTGCCGTAAGTCATCCCTTCTGCTCCGAGTGTAATAAGATAAGGCTCATGCCTGACGGCACCCTGAGGACATGCCTTTTCGGCGATTCAGGAGTAAATCTAAAAAACCTTTTAGCAGAAAAAAAGACGAATAAAGAGATCAAAGTTGAAATAGTGAAAGCAGTAAAAGCAAAACCGGAAAAGCATAATCTGAATGAAGAATGGCCGAAGCTTGTCATGCACAGAGTAGGCGGATGATATTATGCATTTATGGCGCAGAAGAAATAAACTGGGCTGCAAAAAATTGGTGTGGAAATCACAAATTGTGATGTCCAAGAAGGACAGTCTTTTTTACTGTATACTTTTTTGAGTCCTGGTTAAAATCCATCATAATGAAAGGGAGGGATGTATCATCAGTTTTATATAACACCACTTCTCTTTCGTTGTTTATATCGTCCAGCATCTTGTTCACCGGATAAAAACTCTCTATAATTAAATTTTTGTCGTGCATAGAGGCAAATATAAAACCAAAGTCGGCATTCACATTATTACTGGAAGGGTCTGTTGAATAAATGACCAGTTTTGGCTTTTTTCCTATGTTAATCCCCCACATATAGAGGAACTGATTATCGTTATAGGTGTTTATTCCTGTATTGATTAATCTTTTTAAACCGCCGGCATCGTAATTTAAGACAGTAATCCCACCTCCAAATTCCTTCCCTCCTATCTCAGAAATAATTTCTGCCTTTTTATCATTATCAATATCAAAGACAATCAGCTTTTTCACAGGGAGGGGTTTTGGGTATTCGACTTTATCGCTTAAATGTATTCTGCCCCTGACGGATTCAATTTTTTCCGCTGTGATATAATAGGTTATTGTTCCGTCGTTATCGATTATTTTATTTTTTCTGAGATATACGAGGTATGGATTTTTACCGTCCAGCATTCCAAATGATACCAGAGGGGTGTTGATTTTGTACACCAGGCGGGGCAGATTTTTTTTGCCGTCATAACTGTAGAGATATGAAAAATTGCTCCCTGAAGCAATAATGATTGGAAGATCAAAATCAGGATGTGTGAATATTTTTATATTGCTGATAGATGTATTTCGTAATTTTATCGAGTAAATTTCGGAAAAACCTTTGGATGAGGGTTCATATCCAAATGCTGTACAATATCTATCTCGAGCTTCTTTTTTTAGGAGAATAATTTCTGTGATGCCGTTTTGATTCAGGTCTCCTGATACAGGGAGAAAGGCGTCCCGGGCTATAGTACCTATCTCTTTGAGTGCTATTTCAGAAGATGCTGTCTCAGCGGGTGATGGTAAACTTACTGTTTTTAACGGTTTTTCCTCTCTTTTCTTGAGGAAATTGCCGTACATCCAGCCTTCAAGGTCTTTTTCCTCAATCCTGATCTGATACCAGTAGTTTTTCATACTGCCAATTTTCTCTACCCTTTCACCTCTTTTTAAAACAGTAACCGCTGTTCCTTTATTTACTTTTGTTATGATCCTGTTTTTCAAAGAAGGGCCGCTCCTGACTCGAACATAATCCCCTGTTACATATGCGTTGTCACCCTTTTCAAGTATTCCATTTGGAATTACAGTGAGCTCCTGTGAATAGAGAAGAAAAGGAATAAAAATGATTAATAAAACCCAGGATAGTATTGTTATTTTCATGGTACAATTACCCTTGCAAAAAAGTATTACTTCTATTATTTTTATCGTACTGGATTTGAAATAATAAACCGGTTTTTATGAAGATATAATCTTGAATGTGGCTTGTCCACATTAGTACCTTAACCTTTATAATCTTGAATGCGGCTTGCTGCATTAGGGAGGCATATTGTGGAACGGGTGACAATAGATATCGAATACTGCAAGGGATGTGAGCTCTGTATAACAGCATGTCCACGATCTTCTCTTGTTATGTCTGATGATTTTAACAAGTCAGGCTATCATTACAGTATTTTTAAGAATAAAGAAGATTGCAACAGCTGTACCTTCTGTGGTATAATTTGCCCCGATGTGTGTATTGAAGTGTACAAATAATCCAGTGATTTTTTTATGTTGAAAATTCATTGTTTATTTGAATAATAGGTAGGGGCGGCTCTGTGAGCCGCCCATTTCGACAATTAATAAATATATTTTAAATTTAGAGAGGTATTAATTATGGGTGAACGAATACTCATGAGGGGAAATGAGGCGCTTTGTGAGGGCGCTATCATAGCCGGGTGCAAATATTACTTTGGATATCCAATTACCCCTCAGAATGAGATTCCTGCATACATGGCAAATCGGCTGCCTGAAGTTGGAGGGGTTTTTCTACAGGCAGAAAGTGAAATTGCCTCTATCAATATGATTTGGGGTGCTGGCTGTGCAGGAAAAAGGGCAATGACATCATCTTCATCACCTGGGATCAGCTTGATGCAGGAGGGTATATCATATCTTGCCGGAGCAGAGCTTCCGGCTGTGATTGTAAATATGGTGCGAGGTGGGCCTGGGCTTGGAAATATCGCTCCGGCACAGTCTGATTATTTCCAGTCTACACGGGGCGGTGGTCATGGAGATTATTATGTTATTGTGCTGGCTCCTGCTACTGTTGAAGAGCTTACACATATGATGGTCGATGCATTTGACCTGGCAGATATATATCGAACCCCGGTAATAGTATTGGGGGACGGTGTTCTCGGACAGATGACAGAACCCCTTGTCCTGCCCGAGCCATCAACCCGGGTCATTCCTGAAAAAGACTATATACTTGACGGAGCAAAAAACCGCAAACCGCGGACTATAAAAAGTTTACGGCTTGCACCGCAGCAGGCTCTTGAGGATCATAATATGGAATTGAAAAAAAAGTATGAAGAAATTATGAAAAAGGAAGTTCGTTACGAAGGATATATGATTGATGACGCTGAGATTATCGTCGTTTCGTTTGGCACATCTTCAAGGGTATGCAAATCCTCGATTCAAATGGTAAGAGAAAATGGGATAAAAGTAGGAATGATACGGCCGGTTACACTCTGGCCATTTCCTTCAGAGATTATTTCAGATCTGGCGAAAAATACAGGAGTAAGAGCGTTTCTTGATGTTGAGATGAATTACGGACAGATGATCGAAGATGTAAAGCTTTCGGTGAATGGAGAAAAGGAAGTGCATTTTTACGGAAGAACGGGAGGAATGCTCCCTGATGAGAATGAGCTTTATAATAAGATCATGGAGGTTGTAAATGAATATTGTATACAGGAGACCTGAATCTTTAAAAAAGAAAACAATGCATTACTGCCCGGGGTGCGGGCATAGTATTATTCATAAACTCATTGCATCAGTTATTGATGAGCTTCAAATAAGAGAGGATACGATTATAGTTAGTCCTGTTGGGTGTTCTGTCTTGATCTACGATTATTTTGAATGCGATGGGACTGAATCTGCACACGGAAGAGCACAGGCAGTATCGACAGGTTTGAAACGGGTACAGCCTGACAAACTGGTAATATGCTATCAGGGGGATGGTGACCTTGCAGCGATAGGGACATCAGAAACAATCCATTCTGCAAACCGGGGGGAAAACTTTACGGTTATTTTTGTGAACAATGCAATTTATGGCATGACAGGCGGCCAGATGGCGCCGACCACGCTTATTGGACAGAAAACCCAAACTTCACCTTTCGGGAGGGACCCTGTTCTGGCCGGATATCCACTGAAGATGTGTGAGCTTTTGAATCAGCTTAAGGCACCGGCATACATCGAAAGGGTATCAGTGCACGATGTGAAAAATACGATAAAAACACAAAAGGCAATTAAAAAAGGATTAAGCTATCAAATGAATGGTATGGGCTACAGTTTTATAGAGGTGCTCTCAATGTGTCCCACAAACTGGGGTACTGCACCTGTCCAGGCTGCCCAGTGGGTAAAAGAACACCTGGCAAGCTATTATCCTCTTGGAGTTTTCAGGGATAATGGCGCATCGGAGGAGTATAAATGAGAGAAAAGATCATTATAGCAGGTTTCGGCGGACAGGGAATCATAATGGCCGGAAAGCTTATTGCATACGCAGGTATGGTGGAAGGAAAGTTCGTTTCCCATATTCCTTCTTATGGGGTAGAGATGAGAGGGGGAACTGCAAATTGTTCTGTTATTATTTCCGATACTGAAGTTGCCTCGCCTCTTGTGTCTCATCCAACAACGCTTGTGGCCATGAATCAGCCGTCACTCGATAAGTTTGAGGAAACCGTTGTGGAAGGAGGAAATATATTTATAAATAAATCATTGATAGAAAGAAAAATAAAGAGAAATGACGTGAATGTCTTTTATGTTCCTGCAAATAACATAGCAGAGGAGGCGGGCAGCGGCAGGGCGAGCAATATGGCAATGATCGGTGCATTCATTGCAGTCACAGGTGGTGCCGCAAAGGAAAATGTAAAAAAATCTCTACCTGAGGTAATTTCCAAAAGAAATATTAAATATCTGGAAATTAATTATAAAGCCATTGACAAGGGCTTTGATTATATAATCAAGTAAACGATTTTCCCCTCCTTGAGGGAGGGGATAGGGGAGGGTGTAAAACTTCTTACACAAATTCTGTTACAAAATACCAGAAATTATTAAGATAAAATCTTAAATCACTGTCTTTACCGTATTTATTTATCCCTTCAAATTAATAAACCTTCTTTATAGCTGTTTTTATTTTAATTAATTTAGCTTTACTTACCCTGATGTGGACAAGCCACATTCAAGATTTAAAGATTTTTTTGCCTATTGGGCAAAAAAATCAGTATTAAG
>JAUVYC010000294.1 GCA_030603285.1 Spirochaetota bacterium | reverse complement strand
GTTGGCGGAATAGTGGAAGTAATCGTAAAAGGATGCCCACCGGGACTGGGAGATCCTGTTTTTGATAAACTTGATGCCCTTCTTGCCCATGCTGTCATGTCTGTTGGTGCTGTGAAGGCATTTGAAGTTGGGTGTGGTTTAGAAGCTTCACGGATGACCGGTATTAATTATAATGATCCCTTTTATTATGAGAATGGACGGGTAAGAACTGAGACTAATAATGCAGGCGGCATACTTGGCGGAATCTCGACAGGTGAGGATATTATTCTTCGTGCTGCAGTCAGGCCTCCTGCATCTATCTCCATACCTCAGAAGACAGTAAGTATGGATGGAACACAAGAAACAATAGAAATACACGGAAGACATGATCCCGTTATTGTACCGAGGATTGTACCGGTGATAGAAGCTATGGTAGCAGTGACCCTGGTTGACTGTATGCTGGTTCAAAACATGTACGGGTCATACAGGTCAAATTAAAATTGTTCTAAGAATCTTAAGTTTCCGCTGTGAAACAGCCTGATGTCATCTATACCGTATCTCATCATTACCAGCCTGTCAAGTCCCATGCCGAAAGCAAATCCGGAGTATTGGTCAGGCTTGATATTGCCTGCCTTTAGAACATTCGGATGAACAAGACCGCAGGGCAGAAGTTCTACCCAGCCTGATTGTTTGCATACCGTGCAGCCTTTTCCACCGCATATCCGGCAGTTTATATCAAGTTCAAAGCCTGGTTCAACAAATGGAAAGTACCCCGGCCGTAATCTCACTTTTACCTCCCGTCGGAATACTGCATTTAGCATCGTTTTCATTACTGCGATGAGGTTTGAAACTGATATGTCCTTATCAATCATAAGGCCTTCAACCTGATAAAAGGTATGCTCATGAGATGCATCTGTCTCCTCATACCGGAATACCCTGCCCGGAACGATAACACGAATAGGTGGTTTTGACTTTTCCATTGTTCTTATCTGAACAGGCGAGGTATGTGTCCGCAAAAGGCTGCCCTGGGTGGTCCAGATTGTATCCTGCATGTCCCGTGCAGGATGGTCCCGGGGAATGTTTAAAGCTTCAAAATTATAGTAATCAAGTTCAACCTCCGGACCGGTCGCTATGGTAAACCCCATAGAGGTAAAGATATCCTCAACCTCCATACGCATTTGAGTAATGGGATGAAGATGCCCTGTTTCCTTTTTTACACCTGGTTCAGTTATGTCGATTTTCTCTTTATCACCGATGGTATCAAATGTTTCATTTGATAATTCTTCATTTCGATTTTTAAGATATTCATCAATTTTCATTTTCACTTCATTTGCTGCTTTTCCTATTCTGGGTCTCTGTTCAGGAGAAAGTGAACCCAGGTCTTTCAGAATGGCTGTAATCTCACTTTTTCTCCCAAGATACTTAATTCTGAGATCATGGAGGGATTTTAAAGAATCTGCATTTTTAATTCCTGATTCCGCTTCTTTCAGGAAAGCCTCAAGTTTTTCAGTTATTTCCATATAAGCCTCTCCTCTTATAAAACAAACTCTCCCAGGTTCCCTGTTTATTTTTTATTAGCCTGTAGGGGCAATTCATGAATTGCCCTTACAGTAAATCTACCAAATTTTGTAAGGTATAGGTTATTTGATTTTCGTATTAACTGAATAGCTACTTGATGCGGACAAGCCACATTCAAGATTATAAAGATATTTTCTTGCAAACTAAAGTTTGTGCCTATTGTGCAAGAAAATCAGTATTAAGGTACTAATATATACAGTTCTTTACTCAAGTCAATCTCTTTGACAGAGTTTCCCTCTGAGCCAGGCGTATTTTCAGCTTTACCCTCTTTATAATGCTGTCTCTTCTTTTAATATTATTTACCAGTATTTCGGCTCCAAGTTCTCCCATCTGCGATAAAGGTATCTCTACTGTTGTTAATGGTGTAGAGAGATACTCTGATGAGCTTAAATTGCCAAACCCGATTATTGATTTATCTGCAGGAACCCTTAATCCCCCGTCCTTCAATGCTTTCAGAACCCCATAAGCAATTTTATCATCTGTGGTAAGAACTGCACTGAAATCCGCTTCCCTGCCGTTTCGAAGCCACCCGCTTTGCTGGTGGTTATGTCTTTTGGCTTTGACTTCAAGGCTTCGAAACGGCTTGGTAAAAGCCACCTGCTTTGCAGGTTGTCTTTTACTAATTAACCTTCTGACAGAATTGTATCCGGTAAACTCACCTGGATCAGAATAGGTGTGATCACCATATAAAATCAGATTTTCTTTATATTGAATTCCGCTTTCATCAAGGGCGAAAAGATAACCTCTCTTAATTTCCTGTGTGAAAAAAAGATTTTCATTATCTTCAATAAAAAGGATGTTATCATGTCCCAGGTTAATCAAATGCTGCGTTGCAATGTACCCTCCCTGAAAATAATCAATTTCTATCATGTTTACATCTTCTCTTTCTATACTTCCGCCAAGAAAAACAAAATTCCTGCGGGATTTTATCAGGCTCCTTAACGCATGTTCATCATTATCAATGAATGCAATGAGCAGACCATCAAACTGTCCCCTATTTAATAAATTAACACAGTCCTTCATTGTAGCATTCAAAATAATTTCTACACTATAATTTTGCTGGTTTAATACCTTTATAGCAGTATGTAATAGAACAGGGTAATGGAGAAGAAAATATTCCTTGATAGCAATACCTATAGTCCCTGTTAATCCGGTCTTCAGTCTTTTTGCAGTCAAATTCGGGGTATATCCAAGTTCTTCAGCAGCCTTGTGTACACTGCTTTCAGTTTCCTCTGAGTATTTACCCTTTTTATTTAGAATCCTTGAAACTGTTGCAATAGAAACACAAGCTTTTTCTGCCACATCTTTAATCGTAGCCATATCAATGTGCCCGCCCAGTTTATATTAAA
>JAUVYC010000181.1 GCA_030603285.1 Spirochaetota bacterium | reverse complement strand
GAAGAGGAACAGGAAACAAAATTAAATTTGATAGAAAGAATTGTCCGTGTTGAAGAGGGAATAAAGAGACTCAGCGACCAAATTAAGCTAATCATAGATACGACTAATAGAAGGTTTGAGGATGTTAACAATAGGTTTGATGATATCAATAAAAGATTTGATGCCGTAAATAAAAGGTTTGACGATATAAACAAAAGGTTTGACAGGCAGACATGGCTCATAACCACCGGATTCGCCTTCCTATCAATACTCATAACATTACTTACGATTTTTGCAAAATAACAATAAATTTAAGAAGTTTTACCTTAAACTACAGGTGCGATCAGAAGTGCAGGAGTTTTTTACGTACCACTCTAATGCGGACAGGCCGCATTCTTGATTTTAAAGATATTTTCCTGCAAACTAAAGTTTGTGCCAAAAAAGCAAGGAAATTGTTATTAAGGTACTAAATGGAAACATCACCATCCCTTGAAGCTTCTTGGGATAGAAAAAGATGTTAGTTCGGTTTTCTCACAAATATGGAGTATGGAGACCAGCCATGAATTGAGGATGCCAGGAAGAGTTATTAACTGAATATGGTATTGCAGGAGGAACACATCATATTGCAATGACTCCCGGTGATAAGAAAGAAGAATTAGCAAAGCTTGCTGAGCTATTACAGATAAATATTGTCTTACTGGAGTAGCTAATGGAGTATTTACTCGGTATAGATATAGGGACAACCGGAACAAAAAGTGCCCTCTTCGATAGAAATGGAGCATTGATTGATATTGAATATGAGTCATATTCAATTAATTATCCTAAGGAAGGGTGGGTAGAACAGAATGCAGAGGATTGGTGGAATGCGCTGGTTAGAACAGTTATGTCTGTAACCGCCAGAAATAAGTGTGGAAATGAAGTAGTCTCAATGTGTCTATCAACCCAGGGGGGAACGCTCATTATTCTCGATGAAAAATTTCACCCGGTTTATAACGCTGTTAGCTGGCTCGATACACGGGCGAGGGATATTTCAGAACAACTAAAACAGAAGATAAGTGTACAAGAGCTGTACAAAACGTGCGGATGGCCTATAATAAATAGTCTTAATTTCCCAAATGTTTTTTGGTTCAGGGAAAAGAGACCAGAACTTTTTAAAAAATCCCGCTATTTTGCTTCTACCATTGATTACATAAACTATTTACTCACCGGGAAGTTCTGCATTGATTATACAAATCTTGCAATCGCAATGTTTCTGGATCTGAATAAGAAAGGTTTATCGTATAAGGTTCTTAAGATTGCCGGTATAACAAAAGACAGTATGCCTGAGATAATACCGTCTGGAAATACCATTGGTAACCTGACAGAAAAATCAGCAAATATACTGGGGTTGACAGATAATGTTATTGTAGTTTCAGGAGCTCATGATCAGTATTGTGCAAATATAGGTGCCGGAGCTGTTAATGTTGGTGATTGCGTATTATCTGCCGGTACAGCATGGGCACTTTTGGCAATCTGTGAAGAGCTGTATTTTAGTGAGGAAAGCCTTATCAGTAATAATATAGTGCAGTCAATATTCCCCGGAATACATATAATAAAGGGCAAATATGGACTTATGACGTCGGTTCCTTTTGGAGGAAATTCACTGAAGTGGTTTAGAGATGTGATGAGGACTGATACTGCTTATGGAATGTTAAATGAAGATGCATCTGAGATTCAGAGCGGCTCAGAGAATCTTTTATTTGTTCCAATATCAAGCTCAAATACAGGAAAAGGTGCATTCCTGGGAATAGATGGAATTCATACTATGAGGCATTTTACAAGAGCAGTTTTTGAAGGAGTATCATTTGTAAATAAAAGAAACCTGGGTATGATTAAGGAAGCTGGAGTAGGGGTTAAGAACCTGATCATGATCGGGGGTGGGTCGAAAAGTTCAGTTTGGCCGCAGATTGTTGCGGATGACTGTAATGTGCCAGTTATTTTACCGAGGCTTAATGAAGCTGCGTGTGCCGGCGCTGCAATACTTGCTGGAGTAGGGAGTGGAGTTTTTAATTCAATCGAGGAAGCGAGTAAGAAAATTACAAAAGAAAAATCACAAATATCACCCGATAAAAAGAATATTGAGGTATATGAAAAGCTTTATGGACGGTTCATTTCATATCTTGGGTGTATTTAAAGATTACTTCTATGAATTGATTTTGATATTACCTGTTATGACACTTGCTATAGTCAAGAAAGATGAGCTTTCCAGTTCTCTTTAATTTCAACGATGGCCATAACTTCACGGGACTGTCATCACTGATGTGCAGGGTTTAGCATTGGGTTTTGTCTATGATTGGTAAAGAAATAAAGCGGGAAATTGATGCTCAGCTTGACAGGATCGAGGTGGAGAATGAGGTCGTAATATTCTATGCCTGCGAATCCGGCAGTCGGGGTTGGGTCTTTGAGTCTGCAAATAGTGACTACGATGTACGGTTCCTTTATTTGCATCGAATTGATTGGTACCTGACCATACGAGCCAGGCTGGATGTGATCGAAAGACCTCCCGATAATGATCTAGACCTCTCCGGCTGGGATATTCAAAAAACCCTTTTACTCTTTAGGAAGTCCAATCCCCCACTTCTGGAATGGCTGCAATCACCGATCGTCTACCGGGAACGCTTCACGATCACCGAGAGGTTGAGAGCGCTTATTCCCGATTATTACTCTCCCAAGTCTTGTTTGTATCATTACCTGCACATGGCTGTAGGTAATTACCGGGAGTACCTGAAGGGGAACAAGGTATGGGTCAAGAAGTACTTTTATGTACTTAGGCCGATCTTGGCTTGCCGATGGATCGGGCTCGACCTTGGCATCGTGCCGATTGAGTTCCGGAAACTTGTTGAAGCTACGGTGAAGGATTTTGAGCTAAGGCTGGCAATAGAGGATCTGCTGGATCAGAAGAAAAAGGGACAAGAACTGGATCATGGTCCACGTATTCCTGTGATAAGCGAATTCATTGAATCAGAACTTCAGAGGCTGTCCGAAGAAAACGAGGCAAAGCCGGCTGTAACTTCTGATCCGCAGAGACTCGACGATCTGTTTCTTGCCTCGCTGAAAGAAGTGTGGGGGGATACACTATAAATGAAAAAACTTACGCCAGATCGCAGTTCAGAGATATTCCCGAAGCCGTCTTACGTGTGTTGAAGTCCCTGGAAGGTTATAAAGAACAGGGATCATGGACTATGGATTACTTAAAACTGGCTGTATCTTTGGATAAAAGTGAGCCCTTTACAATTATCCCACACGTTCATAATTATCCCCCATTCAATGGGATCAAACTGTCACGAAGATCCCAGGGTTATAAATGCCTTGATGAGAACCGCACTCAAGGTGAAAGCGGTTCGCAGTAAGGATTGGACCGAGATTAAGGAGATCAAAGTAGCTCGCTGATAATAACATCTCCTGCAGTTTGCAAGTATAATCTGTATATTTTGGATCTATACCAAAAAAACCGGCCGGTGCCATTGCAAACAGACCTATCTTTGGATAATACAAAAGTGTCCATACAAGAGCAATTGTCACAATCGATGTCACTATGGGCGCAAAAAACATAGTAACATATTTTACAACTTACCAGACGGCTCCGAATCTCTACTAAATTAATTGCAGTAACATAATATCATGCAGTTACACCTGCGGAGATACCTACACGCACTTGTGTAGTTTTAATGAAAAGACTGTTATCCGAATCAAATGTTGAATGATTCAATAACAATTATTATCTTTATTTTACTGCTAAGGCATAATAGTAAAAGACCACCTCCAAAGGAGGTGGCTTACTTTTGGCAGTGAAAAGTATTTTGATACAATTACACGACGTATGATCGCTGTTGGCAGGCATGATGACCATTTGATTATGATCCCATATGAAAAAAAGGGATATACCGTAATCCCAGTCACTATTCATGCTACAACACGTAAACAAATAAATTTTCGTATCAAAACAGGGAGACTTGTACATGAATAAAATAAAAATGACATATTTTGAAGAAGAGGATATACTGCATCTTGCTATTTCTGATGAAGATGAGGTAAATAGTATATAACTAAGCCCAAATGTGACAGCAGAGCTAAATATAAATGGTGAATTAAGCAGATGATAGGGTATGGCAATGGTTGAAAAAGGCTTCATTTCTTTTTACTCTCCAACAATCTTTTCAGGGTTTTCATCCTGTTACAATCTTTTAAATCTGCTATTAATATTTTGAATTTATCGAGATTAATATTTATTTCTCTATGCAGTTTTCTGGCATTATTTGGCAAATTATATCTTCTTACATCTATATCAGCTTCTTTTGCACTTTTTAATATCCATTCTTCCAGCCTTGGGCATAAAACAATCAGATAATTATCATTATTATCCTGTAGTATCTTAAGTTCGAGTTTTGATAAATCATCTTTTGCTATCATTTTTTTCACATAAGGAGGTTGTATGCTTTGTGGATCTTCATCTATTAATCCCCTACAATTCTTCTGCCTTTCCAACCGTTTACAGACCTCAGATTTACCTCCTTCATGGATAATTTCTCTTTTTAAAATATTTGTTATTGATTTTACCAGAGTAAAATCTGGTTTACATTCGACATAGATCATTTCTTGCCCCCAAGAAATCTTTCGATGTTGAAAAACATATCAACACCCATTTCCATTATTTCTTCTATCTCTTTTTCGCTTAAGGGCTTAACCTTCGTTTGATACTCTTCAAAATATGTGATGAAAACTTTTAGTTCGTCTTTAGGAGATTTTTCAAGGATCGAGAGAAGGAAATAAGGATTATGGGTTGATATGAAATATTGGTTGTTGTTTTCATCCAGAGCTATTATTTCAGCAAGGTACTTTATATAATATGGAAAAGCATGTGATTCTGGCTCTTCAAACGCAAGGACAGAGTCTTTATTGGAATGAATTGCTGTACAATAAAAAACGATTCTTTGGAGTGTGTCAGAAACTAAGGGATATGGATAGGAAATAAAGATGTCTTCATATTGCTTTAAAATCTCAATCTTATTCTCTTGAGGCTTAAAAACCAATTTAAATCCGAATGGATTAAAAATTTCACTAACTGCAGTCTTTAATTCTTTATGAGTCATGAGAACTGATAGGAGATTTTCTCCAGAAGGTGGTAAAAGAAAGCCTGCTTCTTTTCTTGGAAATTCCCTTTTTATACTAAATCTGTAAAACTTAAAAGGGTTGGATTCTTTGGAATATCCTGATGATCCACTACCACTATAGTCATAATCAAAGGAAAAAAGCTCTTTTTCCCCTTCATAGCATTTTCCTCTAAATTTCAAATCCTCAAATTTAATCTCTAAAATTCTATCATCTAATCCTATCTTTATACTTTTATCCAAATTCTCATCGTAAAATAAATTACTCATACTTTCAAATCTCACGAAGTCTTCAAGTCTTCCATAGTGGAAAGAAAAGATACCCAAGGTCTCTAAAATATTAGACTTCCCAGTATTCGGCTCTCCTATAAGGAGATTTATCCTCTTACAATTCAATTTCAGATTCTTTAATGATTTGAAGTTTTTAACTTCTAAATTTTTTATCATTCAAATAACCCCCAATGTTAAGTATAACCCAAATTAAGCGATAAGCAATCGCAGCATTGGTTTTTTTTGCTTAAAACGCATGAAACCCCTTTTTCGCTGGATTTTAACCCTGAGTTAGGCAACTGGCAATGAGCTCTTTCACCAACATGGATATTTGATTGGT
>JAUVYC010000261.1 GCA_030603285.1 Spirochaetota bacterium | reverse complement strand
GGAAAACAGATGATATTGTTTGGAGATTTATACCAGCTTCCTCCTGTAATCAGGGGAAGGGAAAGAGAGGTATTCAGGACAAAATATAAAACCGGTTACTTTTTCTCAGCCCAGGTATTTGAGAACTTTAAAATGGAGCTTATCGAGTTAATGAAAATATACAGGCAGAAAGATGAGAGATTTATAGAGATATTGAACGCAATCAGGAACAAAACTATTACTGAGAATTTATTAAGCGCCTTAAATACCAGATATGATCCGGATTTCAAGCCCGCTAAAGATGATTTATATATCTATTTGACGACTCTAAACAGGCTGGCTCAGGATTTAAACGAGGTACAATTAAGTAAGATTAAGGGAAGGGAATATCACTTTGAAGGCCTGATAAAAGGAGAGTTTAGGGAAAGCGGTTTACCCACAGAAATGGTGTTATCATTAAAAAAAGGTGCACAGGTAATGCTTGTAAATAATGATTCTTCAGGAAGATGGGTAAATGGCACTGTAGGTAAAATAGTAGATATAAATGAAGAGGATGTGGTTATTTTGATAGAACTTTTAAATGGCAATGAAGTCGAGGTTGACCCCTATACCTGGAAAATATTCGAGTTTACATACAATGATGAGAAAAAAAGTATTGAATCAAAACCAAAAGGGTCCTTCACTCAGTTTCCCGTAAGGCTGGCATGGGCAATTACAATTCACAAGAGCCAGGGTAAGACATTCAATAAAGTAATCATTGACGTCAGTAGAGGAACTTTTACACCGGGGCAGATGTATGTCGCGTTAAGCAGGTGTACAAACCTTGAAGGAATAGTATTAAAACAGGAAATACAGAAGAAACATATATTCATGGACTGGAGGGTAATTGATTTTCTAACTAAATATCAATATAAAATATCAAATGAGAAAATGCCTGTGGAGCAGAAAGTAGAAATGATAAAAGATGCTATTAAAACCGGATATAAGATTGAAATTGTATATTTAAAGACAAAAGATGAGAAATCGAAGAGGATTATTGAACCGTATTTTGTCGGAGAATTGATTTATAAGGATAAACCTTTTTTAGGAGTTGAAGCATACTGCCTATCCCGGAAAGAAACAAGAAATTTCCGTGTAGATAGAATTTTAGAGATTAATAGAATAGATTGAAGATATTGCCCGGTCAAAAAATAGATGCCGTATAATAGAAAGCTGTTCGTCGAATAAAAATAAACAATAATGGGAATAATTTCATGAAATCGAGCAAAGAAAAATCTTTTTTCTGCTCATGGAGTGGAGGCAAGGATTCATGTCTTGCCCTCTATTATGCCGTTCAAAATGGTTATACTCCAAAATGCTTGCTGACCATGCTTACGGAAAATGGAGAAAGAACCAGGTCTCACGGCATACCGATTAGTGTTCTTAAACAACAGGCTGAGGCTTTAGGTATTCCACTTACTGTTTGCTCCACATCCTGGAATAATTACGAGGCAACCTTTCTTTCTGCTATCTGTGATTTAAAGGAAAGAGGAATTGAGTTAGGTGTTTTTGGCGACATTGATCTTGATGCTCACCGTCAATGGTGTGAAAAAGTATGTTCTGTTGCAAGCATTCAACCCTGCCATCCATTATGGAAAAAAGGTCGTCGAGATTTGCTCAATGAATTTATAAGGTTAAATTTCAAGGCAACAATTATTGCTGTTAAAAAAAGTGTGTTAGATAGAGAGTTCTTAGGTAAGACATTTAATTCGGATGTGATTAATGAGATTGAGAATACTGGTATTGATGCATCCGGAGAAGACGGAGAATACCATACGGTAGTTACCGATGGACCTATCTTTTCCTATACAGTTAATCTTGTATTGGGAAAGCCTGTTCTACATAATGGTTATTGGCTTTTAGATATATCCTGAGAGTCATTAAAAGAAAATAGTTACTTCGGCTAACCAGGCGATGAATCCATTGATCGGGCCAAAACAATTTTCTTGACATATTGTTATGGTTCGTTATATAATTAGATAAAAGCGATAGTAGTTCAGCGGTATTTTGTATGAGGAAATTTCTTCTTGCGTTATCCTGCTTAAAAATGGTTTCAAGAGTGGTATTGCAAGCAAGGCGCGGATTATAACATTTCCTATCATTAAGCATGAGCAATCTTTTTTCTATGTGGGAGGAATAAAGGGGAAGGGGAAGGTATATTAAAATAATCTTATTGATTGTCTTTTTAATGGCCATTGGCATTTCGTTGAATTCGTGCATGATATTTTTCATGGGTGATTACAGGGAGTTTCTCATTAACGAAAACTTTGATGATGGAGTTGCAGATTACTGGTTTAAGGACACATCTGGCGGAATTAATTGGTTTGTTACTGCCGGTGAATATCAGATGGATGGTACATCGGGTGTTCTTCAATATACTCATAGTTACTACAACAAACCCGAGGACGATAGGTTTCACGATTTCTATTATGAAGCTGCTGTAACCCAATATTCTGGAGGTACTGCTGATAACCAATGCGGATTAATTTTCAGAAGCAACAATCCATGGGAGGTTATGGGTGATCCTATCGTAAATTTCAGTGGTTACATGTTGAGTATTAGGATAGACGATGTAACCGGGTCTTTTTGGTCTTTAGAAAGATGGGATGGGGGTCCACAAACTATACTTGACAGCGGTCTGGATAATCCTGTTATAAATACATCATGGGGCTCATGGAACGTAATCAAGGTTTATTGCAGAGAGAATACAATTGAGGTTTATATTAATGATTCTCATATAACAACTGTGTATGACGGCATTTACTGGGATGGACAAGTTGGTTTATTTGCGCGGGAATCGGCCTTCAATATCTTCGGTTTCGATAATGTCAGTTTGTGGAGACGCAGGGACTGGAAGGATGACAAGGATCATTGATAAGAATTACTATAATTCATGCCCTGAAAAAATATCTGTACGGTAACTGTTAAACAATAACAGCCCGTCAAAAAACAACTTTTAACTGAAATCCTCCACCACTTTTCACTGCCAAAAGGAAGCCATCTCCTTTGCAGGTGGTCTTTTGCTCACTCTACAAGAAAAAAGACATTATAAAACCAAAGTGAGCTTTAAAATGACGATGGCTGTTTGTATACTAAAATTTCCAGGAATATTGATAACCGATTCTTGACTCGGCCGGTTCAATAAAGTATGAACCAAATCCCTTTTGCGGTTTTGCCACGCGCTGGGAATTTCGCTGCACTACGGTTTCGGCTGCGGTGATCCAGTCCCAGATTCCCGCCGTATACCTGCCTGCAACCGCTGAACACCAGAGTATAGCTTCCAGGGCACTAGGCGCTCTTTCAGTGAGCCCATTTCTATAATAGATTATTGTACCTAATAACCAGGAGACGTTTGAAGCACCATACGTAATTAGAATAACTTTGTGAAATTTACCTGCATAAATATTTCCTAAAGGAGGCGTCACCAGCCCTAACATTGTAACCATGTTGTTCATAAGAATGACCTGGCTCATAGACATATTCTCAGGATGAGCAAGATTAAGCATCAGGCCTGCGTATGCAAAAATGATCGGAGTCCCGATCCCGGAAACTAATGCGATACGCCTTGCAAAAATAGGATCTTTTGGAATGTAACTCTCTTCACCCAATATACTAATAGTGGGTATGATAATGAGGACGAGTACAATACATGGAATAAACATTAACCGCTTTGTATTGGAAAATATTCTTTGCACAGCCACCTCCCTTTGACGTTACAGAACTTTAAATCAAACAGTAAGCTTTATGGCTTAAGGAGAGCATATACTGTATCTGCTCTATCTTAATGAAATGTTATCATTATAGTACATATAAGTCAAGATTTTAAGTATTTGTAATTTTATAGGAATTTCATGAAAGGATCTTATGACAAACGCCCCAACAAGCAGGTCGGGCGAAACATTGAAGCTAAAATAATCAGGCTGGATGAAATGGGTCCAGAATCGAAAAAAACAACC
>JAUVYC010000063.1 GCA_030603285.1 Spirochaetota bacterium | reverse complement strand
GCGACCAGACCATGATAACTACATCAAAACATGGATTTATATGCTAAGTAAGAACACAGTTTCTTTAAGAATTCCATTTAACAGGTTCTACATGGATGAATTTGAGGCTCCCAGAGCAGAGGAGGCTTACAGAAAAAGTAGTCGTAGAGGAGATTCAGAGACTTATATCACGGTACGGGTTAAATCCGGGTCTGGAGTAATTGAGGGGCTCTATATTGATAATAAACACATCCGGGAATATATACATGAAAGATAAAATATTAACCACATTTTGAAGTAACTTCCTGATCTCTGATTATTATTGACAGATTGGTATAATAATGCTATTTTATTAATAGCATTATGGAGGTAAAAGGATATCTATATGGCAGCATTAGTAATTAAGAATATTCCTGAAAATCTACATCAAAGGCTTAAGGAAGAAGCACGTAAGCACCGGCGATCTATGACACAGGAAGCATTAAACATTCTAGAGGAGAGTCTCAATATAATTCCAATTGAATTTCCTGATCCAGTAAAGGGCACTTCTCAACTTACACAGGAGCTCGTAGAAGATGCGATTCGGGAAGGTCGGGAATGATAGTTGTAGATACTAATATTATAGCCTATAGATTTATTCAGGGCGATAAAACAGAAAAGGTGCTGAAGGCCCAGCAAAAGGATTCAGATTGGATCCTTCCTTCACTCTGGCGCCATGAGTTCCTTAATGTCCTTTCAACGGTAGCACGGAACCAGATTCTAAACCCTGACGAATGTTTAGAAGTATGGAAAAACGCTGTTCGTGTTCTCCCTAAGTTAGAACGGAATGTTGATATGTTAAAAGCCCTATTACTTTCCATAGAAACCTCGATAAGTGCTTATGATGCACAGTATATAACATTGGCAGAATCCTTTAGGATTAAATGTCTCACCGAAGACAGGAAATTACTGGAAACTTTCCCTGCGATTGCCATTTCATTGGAACAGTTCTGAAAAATGCGCCCATCCAAAGCCACTGCCTTACAGCCCGTTGTTCCTATATCAAGGCCCAGCAAGCTCTTGATTAACACTCCTGTCTCTTCTCTACCACTCTATCTCTTGAAATAATATTATGTCAAGAAAATTGAGATGACTGAGAGTATAAAAGCAATTGATAGGAAAAAGAATTGGATGCATCTCACCCTCTGAAGTGAGCGCAATATTGATATCCAGAATGGAAACCGGATCAAGATGCCTTTGTTACAACCTTATCGAAGGGTGGTACATTGTTTTGTTTGAGGCATTCAAGTAGTTTATTCACTGCCAAAAGGAAGCCACCTGCTTTGCAGGTGGTCTTTTACTTCAAAGGGGGTGTTTACACTCACCGGGGTGTATGCACTCACCGGGGTGTATGCACCCACTTGCTAACTAACCCTCACGGTTTTACCATCTTCTGCAATCACAGGAGAAGGAATACCATCCCATTTTCCATGCACAAGACAGCCGGCCCCGATCAGTGAATGAGAGGGGATTGTTACCCCTTCCCCTACGATTGTGAGTCCTTTTTTTAATATACCTGGAAAATCTTCATTTGGTACCATCGAATTACTTCCGATAATACAATCTCTTTCTATAACCCTGTTATCCCCTCCCAATATGAGGGCATTTTCAATCATGACATTTTCTTTTATATTATTTAAGGGGAGAATTACGGAGTTTTTTACTACTGTGTTTTTCTCTATGTAAACTCCATTAAAAATTACAGAGTCTTCTACCAAACCATCCACTTTTGTTCCATGTCCCAGTATACTGTTTTTTACAACAGCGTCCTCACTCACAATAGTATTTGGAAAAGATGAAACCTTTAACATTCCGTAAAGCTCTATAAAGCTGGTATCAATCAAATAATCAATAATTTTTAAATTTTCCTTATAATATTCGTAGGAGTTTCGTATCAGAAAAGAGAACCCTGCAGAATCAACAATCCGTTCAAAATTATAAAAAAGTGTAGTATCAAAGAGATGGTGCAATAGGCTGCTGTCAGCCTGCTTTCCCCGTTGAATACTATCCCTTAATATACAGATTAAATCCCGTTTTTTCATATAGTATAACTCTGAAGGAGCTTTTCCAACCTGTATTTTCACTATGCCTTTAGGGCTTTTCAGTCCATCGGTAAGAGAAGGCCAGTCAAGCAGAGTAATATTTCCAGTTCTTCCTACAATAATATTTTCACCAATACGATGACTTGTTAATAAATGAATAAATTGCCGCACATCCTCACGGTTTTCAAGAGAAAGAGTGGTATATGGAAGCGTATGCATATTTGAAACTTCCTGGATATCAGTTACCCTGTAATTACCCCATACAGGGAGCTCGGAAATGATTACATCCCGGGTATAGCCCAAAAAATACCCGCGCACTATTTCATTAAAAAGTATGATATGAAAATTTTTCATTTTTTTATTCAGTATTTTAATATTTTATTGCAAAATATGTCCGATAAGTTATAATATATATTATTTAATAGAGGAACCAAAATGGAAATTGATACCTATCCTGCTGAAAGAAGAGTTTTTCGCATAGATGATGAATGTTATATAATGTACCTTGGTTCGAACCGGGATGATTATAAGCCCTTCCTCAGGATCGGTAATTCAAAAAAACTTACAAAAGAGCTTATATCTAATATCTATAATATCGTTATAACAAGATCATACACAGGCAATCCTGCACTGGAACCGCACAATGTGAATACTGATGATATTCGGGACATCAGATATGTCGGTGATAAAGCCGCAATTGATAAATTCCTTAATTTCCTGAAAAATTATAAAATAGAAACGAAAAATATTGCCTACGATCAGGCCATCCGGATCTATAACCATAACGCAGTACTCTATATTTACGATGATGGAAACATAACCCTTTATTATGATGAGAATTTACTGTTTGATCTTAAGGCAATAGCAAAAAAAGATCTTCATTTTGTAGAGAAAACCAGGTGGATCAAAGACCGTTTGATAAAAGATCCCCTTCGTTATATGGTAAATGATTTCAAAAAGCCTGGATTTTTACTAATAAAAAATTGTTTATTTCTATATAATCAGGAAAATTTTATCGCATTTAATCTTCCTGAGGACTACTTCTCATCTCTTGCACAATCTGGTATTGATCCTGACCTTATTTCTGCTGTTGTAACCGATGACGCTGCACCGGATTTCATCAACCTCTGTAAAAGGAAAAAGTTTAAAAAGGAAGATCTTAATATTTTATCAGGAAATAGTCGGCTCCTGCAAAGCACTCTTGAACTTTTTTCTTCAAAGGGGCCAGATTCATTGAAATTTACATTAAAGGAGCTTACAGCGACATCAAAAAGGACGATCAACGGATATACAATAAAAAAAATTGATACCGGTTTCGTCATAACACATGAGGCGGTCCCCTATCCAATTATTCTCGAAAGCAAATCAATATCCGGATCAGCATCTTATGATGAACACCCTCTCCTTATTAACCCTTTTAATGACCTTTTTATAATGCCTTCAGGAGAAAAAGCTGATTCTGTAAAACTATCAGACGGAATTCCACATACAATAACCAGTAAAACCCCTGATGAGAACCTTATTCATGAAATCTACTTCAGGGGGTTAGTATCTTCTTTTGAAGGATTTTTCTCTGCTGCAGAATCCGCTCTTGTCAAATGCCTCGTGAACTTCATGGAAAATATTGAGGGAGAAGGTAATATTCAGGAAAGCCTTAGAAAAGTAAAAAAAGGCATCAGAAACATTAAACCCGATCCCAAAAGTCCTCTTCCCTTTCTACTGAACAATGCCAGTGCGATCTGTTCATATTTTATGATCAAAGAGAAAGACGGTAATGAGATTTTCAGGCAGCTAAGGGATCTTAAAGATTCTATAAAAAAATACCTCAGCTCTGCTGATAAGACAGAAAAACACTTTCCGCTTATTTGTGATTGTTTCTTTGTCCCTGAAGGATCATTTATTTTATACCGCCCTGTCAAAAGTACAATCATAAAGGAAGATTATGTGTTTTCGGAAGATACAGTACAAACTGTAAGCGAAAAAACCAAAGGAAATCTTTTATTCTACGAAGAAGAAATAAGCCGTCTTTCTGAGCTTATCGGTAATCTCTCCACTCTTTCAACAGTCAGGAAAAAGACAAAGCAGGCACAAATGGGAGTTGGTACAGAAGAAAAAATTAAGGAAGGGGTATCGCCAGAACCTGAAACATCGGGTTTTACCATAGGAAAAACTCTGACAGCACAGAAAAAAACGAAAAACCTTTCCAGGGTTTTACTAATCCTGGCAGGAATTATTATCGTTCTGGGGATTGTTTTTTTCCTCCCTCCACTTTCACTGTTTCAAAAAAGTATCAGACAGATGAAAGAACCGAAAGAGGTGATTGCTGGAAAGGAAGTGGTAAAAGAAGAAGCCCCAGGTGAAACCGTAGTATCAAAACAGCCCGAAGAAGACGTGATTACTACTCTCGAACAGGAAGCGCTTGAATCTTTTTTATCGCCTGGTTACATTCAAATCACATTACATGATGTATATAAACTTACCAATAAAATAGCGGCATCCAATGGGTACCGCACCACGGACAGTATCGAGCAACTTGGAAAAGATCCGGATTGGATCTATCCGGGGAACGTATTTGTATTCCCAGATGGGGTAAATTATAGGGTTGTAAAAGGGGATACAATATGGTATATTGCAAAAAGATTTATTAAAAAAAATCTTGACCGGGATTGGGAAAGACACCTTACAATAATAAAAGAAATTGACAAAAATGATATAAGCATTAATACTAAAAAGAAACTTCTGGCAGAGCTGGAATCTCTCAGGGAAGGTTCGTACAGCGAAAATTTTATCCAGGAACTGGATAAAAAAATAGACGCATTAAAATAAAGTATACAATCTTCTCTATTAAACGGTATCTCAAGTAATGTGGGTGGGTGTGACTGACATTTTAACCAGGAATATAAAAAAATGTTATATATTTATTAAATTATTTTCAATAACATTGCAGATTTGTCTTTACAAGTATTCTTAAATACTTTAACATTAATAAATATACTTTGAAATAATAAATGACTTCAGGCGAAAGACCAAATCGCTTGAAGTAGAAAGGAGAAAAATATGGCAGGAGAACTTCCAAGAAGCCCGAATGTATTCCATCCTACAAAGCCTTCGGCAGTCGGTTCACGAAACAGTCTGGCACAGGAGGGAAGAACACAGGATGAGGAGTATAAACGGCTCATTGAAGAAGAAGCAGACAAGGTTCTGAAAGAGATAGAGGTCAAGCTACCGAAAGAGGTGCTGGATAAGCTTGACGTCATGGGCGGAGTGAAACAAAAATTATACACCTATTTCAATCAGAACTTTCAGAACATGTTCAACCGGTACCTGACGACTACAGAAGACGAGATGGTGAAAAAGGTCAGGAACTTTGTTGACAAAGAGGAGATGAAGGCCCTTGCCCGGTATACTCCGAAAGGGATTACTGAGCTGCTGGATCAGATTGCGGGAACTGAAAAGTTCAATACAGGTGAGATTGAGAAAGCAATTGTAAACATTTACGGGCATTTGCAGGGTCATGTGCAGAGAGGGCTGAATGATCTGGAGAATGAGACAAATGCAATCCTTCGGCAGAAAACCGATGTTGGTGCATTTATCCGGGGTGAGAATGCATACTCAATTGTAAAATGTTCGTTTAAGGACAATGAGAAGAGACCGAAGACCGTGACGGATGTAAAGCTTTCGGTGAACATTCTTGATTCTGAGCTTATCAGCCCCGTATTCCACTACCAGGTGACTGTTGAATATCTTATTAAGGACCAGATATCAAAGACGGTCATGGATCTGATCGACCGGGAAGTGGAGCATTTTAAAGCACAGCTTGTGGATGAGGGCAAAGAGGAGCTGTCCGATGGTGAGCTCATGTTTGAGAAGATGAAGAGGGTGCCGAATTACACGGATGATGAAAAGGAGGAAGAAAAATCTCGCAGGTATACATTTATGGCGAAGAATCTGATAGATAAGATTGAGGGCCTGCGTGCAGAGATTGACCACAAGGAGTTTGATCCTCTGAATATCCGTGAAAACCTCAAATCGATCGTGGATATTGAGAACATCAGGAACAGGGGATTTAACACAGCGATAAATTCACTTACCTCTATCCTTGATACAAGCAAGATGGGCTACCAGTACATTGAAAACCTCAAGAATGCACGGGAGATAATATTACGTGAATATGAGGATACCGACCCTGCTATGCTCCCTGACGAGCGCTACGTAATGCGTTTAAAATACTACGACCAGGCGCAACTGCTCGCGGAGAGGGAAGCATATGACAAGCAGATGGGAGAGTTTAAAAAAGAGATAGAGCATCTCTGGGATGTGGCAGATATTGTGTATCAGAACAGCAAATCATCCTGGCGGGTAAATGACTTCCATGATGTTGCGAAAAAAGCAAAGAAAAAAATCAAAAGGACGATCAAGAGCAAATCGGGTGATCCCCTGTATGAAGACATGAAAAAGACGTGGAATGAGATACTGCACCTCAAGGCCGGGGAGACTGATGTAGAAAAGCTCAACCGTACCTATCTCCATGAGAAAACCCTGCTAAAGGAGATGATCAGGAGGTCAAAGGAGAAGATGCAGAAGATCTTCGGATTCAGAAACCCGAAATTACGGATGATGATGGATGACAGAATAGATTTTCTGGATAAGGAGTTTGAAAAGTTTGATTACATGATCAACCCCTATCATATACAGCCGGGAATGATCCTTGACATTAACATCTCGAGCATCAAGAGGAAGAAGTTTACCCTTAACGGAATGGCAAATGTACTAAATGAGTTCCTTCACGGTGTGTCAAAAGGGTTTCAGGATGCAGCCTTTGCATCATTCACAAGGAGGAGATCAACAGTGAGGGGAGACATAACACAGAGCTTTGTAGATGAAAGCGGCATCCAGGCAACTACACCTGAAAATGCGCCCTATTCTGCATCTCTCAGGGAGGAATCCAGGTCAGGGCGTGGAGAAGGTCCGGCCAGGGTAAAGGGCAAGGCTGATGTAACACCGAAGAGAAAAAAATCCGATCTCGATGATCTGAAAGAACTCTAAAAATGGACAATCAGTTAAATACACTCTCAAGCAGAGCAGGTTTAAACACTGCTCTGCGCCATTTTAAATCCGTCACATCCTATGTCCCTCAAATTGCCAAAGGATTTAATCTGGCTGACCTTATTAATGAATCGCTGGAAAAAAAAGAGATCGACCGCTTTCAGGTAAAATCCATGCTGAGTGCTCTTTTAATTGATAAGTTTGGATACAGGTATAAATCACATAACCTGGAAACCACCATAGAAAAAGCTGAAAATATAACAAACGCAGTTTCAAAATGGGGCAATATCAATCTTATTTTATCCTATTTTCATCCTCAGGCAGGTTTGTCGATTATAAACCCAAAGAATAAAATTTCCTGGGACAGTATTCTTCCAATAACAAGGGACGAACTGATAGTAATCTATGCCGGAGCTGCAAATGATGAGGTAGATTTAAAAATTTTGGGCTCTGTAATAGAGGATTTCGTAGGTCTTCTTTACGGCAAAACAATCAAAACAAAAAAGCAGTACTTAGGCGAAGTATGGGAGGAAGTAAAACCTCGAGAAGCTCCGGTACAGGCTCCAAAACGCAGAGTAACACCGCAATACTCTGTGCAGGTCACAAATGAATTGTTTCATAACGGTAATGTAGAGGCATGGAAAAAAATCGTTGAAAGTTATAAAACCAAATACATCGATCTCGATGTACTTATATGGTATGACAACGAGAGAATCAACGATATAAATGCCCTTTTTAAATGGGGCAAGGTCAAACATGGAGGATTGATATTTTTCAGCGTTGCAGGCGAGAATATAAAAGATGTTTCGAAATTACAAAGATACCTTTTCGAGGGTGCAAGCCCCCGATTCGAAGCATTTCTGCGTGGTGGTATCGGAAGGGTTTTGGAGCTTTTCTAATTCTGAAAGGGTATTAATCTCTTCATCATTAATTTAACAAATCTTACGAAAAATTAGCTAAATTAACAATCGCAAATATTACGGAATTATCTTCTATTTAGCGGGTAAAAAAATGAAAAAATATTATTCATTTAGCAGTACAGAACATATCGAAGACCGAAAAGTACAGGAACTTATGGGCATCAGGGGGAAAAGGGTTATGGAGCTTGCAACACTGGGTGCTCCAATTCTGCCTGGATTTATGATCCCCAATGAAACAGTTAATGAATTGATTCTTAAACCTTCAGATGCAAAAAAGTTTTTTATCGAACCTGTTGCTAAAGTTGAACGGTTACTTGGAAAACGGTTTAACGATGAAAAAAATCCCATGCTCATAAAGGTTGTTGAAAGCCCTCAGCTCAATATGATCCATGCCTTTTCTATTCACAATATCGGCCTTTGCGACAAAACCATCAGCGGATTTACAACCTTTGTTGGAGAAGAATTCGCCTATCATGAGTACAGGAATATCTTGATAAAACTTACTGAGCTGGAGCAAAAAACTGATACTGACATTAACAGGCAGACACAGCTTAAAGAGTTTTCAAAAAACCTTAAATCATCAAAAAAACCGCATAAAATCAGAGAACTTATCGAGGAGAACAAAACTCTGTTTCCATCTGAGATCTTCTCAAACGCCTATGACCAGCTTTTTTATATTATTAAACTGCTTCAATCTTTTTATAAAAAGCGCTCAAGCAATATTGATTCTGCTATACTAATACAGGCTATGACGTTCGGGAACTACGGTGAAGAAAGTTACTATGGAAGCTACTATACACGGAACATAATAACTGGTGAAAACGAAATCAGCGGGAAGTTCTTTGAAAACGCCTTTGATGCGACTGCGACTGAGGGAAAACAAATTACAAAAATTGACAGTTTGTTTCTCAAAGATCTTAAAAAAATTGCTGACGAACTGGAAAAATATTTTAAAGAAGTCAGGCAGATACGGTTTACTGTCGAAAACGGAAGACTATGGGTAATCGACCAGGTTCCTGTGCCCAATAAATCAACTCAATCTGAAATAAAGACACTGCTTGATCTGCATGCTGATAAAGTTGTAGATGACAGCTATGTTATTCATGCCATTAAACCAGGAAGGCTTGCCGAGATTCTTCATCCGGTTATCGATCTTGAAAGTGCTGAAAAATTACCGAATATCCAGGAAGGTATTGCAGGCGCTGTCGGTGCTGCTATTGGAAAGGTTTATTTTACAACTGAAAAACTTATTAAAGCCCATAAGAGGGCAATTCAAACTGATCAGGATTCTAATTTTATACTTGCTATGCCTGCTACTTTTGCTGAAGATGTAAAGGCGATAGAGGTTGCAAAAGGTGTGCTTTCATCTGAAGGAGGATACGCATCCCATGCACCTGTAGTAGCAAGAAGCCTTGGAAAAGTCTCTCTTTTATACCCTGACATAAAGTTCGGCAGCGATTGCTTGAAAATCGGTGACAAGACTGTAAAAGAAGGTGACTATCTCTCCCTGAATGTCCCTTATTATGAAATGCCGTCTATTTATTTTGGAAAGGTAGATCTCATAAAACCGTCTCCGGAAGGAAGCGGGCTTTTTGAGCTCCTCGAAATTGTTCAGAGGAATATCGGTGATTTTGATGTGCATGCCAATGCAGACCAGCCAAAAGATGCACAGCTCGCAAAACTCTTTAAAGCAGCAGGGATTGGATTGTGCCGGACAGAACATATGTTTTTTCATGAAAAAAGGATTAACACATTCCGGGCGATGATTATTGCAGGTGACAGGAAGGAAAGGATTAAGGCTCTGGATGAACTCAAAGAGATGCAGGTAGCAGATTTTTACAAGCTTTTCAAGATTATGGAAGGGCTTCCCGTCACAATACGACTGCTTGATGCACCTCTGCACGAATTTCTGCCGCATACCAGGGACAGCATGACACAGTTCGTTAAATTTATGAAATCAAAGTACCCAAAACTCTCGGAAAACGAAATACGTCTGCGCTGCGATATGCTTGAAGAGTTTAACCCTATGCTTGGCCATAGAGGGGTACGTATAGCCATTTCCTATCCTGAGATATATAATATGCAGACACGCGCTATATTCGAAGCTGCATACAGCTTAAAGAAAGAGGGAATAAAAACCAAACCCGAGATTATGATTCCGCTCGTTATGAGTGCAAACGAGATTAAAACAATACGAAACGGAAAAAAGATTGAAGGTGGAGCGATAACAGGTATTAAGGACATTGAAAAAGAAGTCAGGGATAATTTTAAAAGTGATCCGATAGAATATAAAGTAGGAACGATGATAGAGCTGCCTGCTGCGGCTCTACAAGCTGATAAAATTGCGCAGTATGCCGAATTCTTCAGCTTTGGTACAAATGATCTGACACAGACTACCAATGGCTTATCAAGAGATGACTTTAATGCCTTCTTCTCCGACTATAACGAGTTTGACCTTCTTGAACAGAACCCGTTCAAATTCTTAGGTGAACAGGTCAAGGAGTTAATAAAGCTAGCTATAGATAGGGGAAGACTCACAAGGCCTGATATCATAATGGGTTTATGCGGTGAACACGGCGCAGAGCCTGCAAATATCTCCTTTGTTAAGGATATTGGATTAAATTACGTTTCCTGTTCACCCTATGGTATTCCGATCGCAAAACTTGCAATTGCTCAGCTAAACCTCAAACATAGCAATTGACAACGTATGTATAAATCACTAATTGTGATGGAACCCCCATTGATTTTTATAGAACGTAAGACTAACAGGATCATAAAAAATACACCATATTAAACTCTATCGGTATATTTCAGCCTATATAATGAAAAAAAACTTTTCATTCCTTTTTATTGTCTGTTTTCTCTTAATATCCTGTACTCATCTAAGACATACGAAAGAGGTAAGCTATACAGAAGAGATAAGCTATACAGAAGAGGTAAGCTATACAGAAGAGATAACTGACTTAAGAGAATTATATTCAGAATCATATGAATATTTTAAAAAAGGAAATATTAGCGAAAGCATTGACAGGCTCGTTACTATTATTGCTGCCGTAGACAATAAAAAAAAGCAAGTTCAAGGATACATGGCTGTTTTTTCAGATACTGAAAAATTATTAACGCATATTTCAACAAATTTTGTAATAAAGTTAGGAAATAAATGGCAGGAAAAAAAACAAAACCATTTTGTTTATCGAAATCCTGATAAGGAAGATATACCTCCACCGACCTTCGCCCTTTATTATCAGTCAGATGATTATTTGATACCTTTAAGCGGTATTCTTTTTTCT
>JAUVYC010000273.1 GCA_030603285.1 Spirochaetota bacterium | reverse complement strand
CGGTATTCATCCGGAAAGATTTTTTAATAGCATAGGTCTAAAGATAAATTCAAGATTTTTGAATTCGATATATAGTTTTTATGCAAAAATATTTCATTTAGGGGATACTTTTGAATATTATGGTATTAAAGCGTAGGTATTTCCTTTTTATTCTCTTTTTATCCACAATATTTTCTTCTATCTCAGCCGGTCCATCCCCTGTAGAATCAGGTTCTTTAAAATCAGGTTCTTCATCTCGTGTGGAAACTGCGGAAACAGAGTATGTTCCTGTTGCTCAGGTTATTAAATATTTTGGATTTGATTTTGCTTTCAATCCGGCCACAGGAATCTTAAAGATAGAATACAGGCAAAGCAGTATTGTCTTCCTCACAGGGACCAGGGAAGTATTTATAGATAACAGGATAGAATTATTGGGGTCAAAAACAGGAGTACTGGGTGGGCAGGTCGTTATTCCGGCTGATGGTATTGAAATGATTATAAGGCACCTGTTAAGAAAAAGAATTCCATGGGTATATGCAAATGGCACCTTTACGGTGGAGAAACGGACTGACGAAGAAAAAAGATCAATAGTGGTAAAGCGTGGTGAGAGATCATTACCCCATCGGATATACGATTATGACATACAGACGATTATAATTGACCCGGGCCATGGAGGGAAAGACCCGGGCGGTGTAGGGTATAACGGAATAAAAGAAAAAGATATTGTACTTGATGTGGCAAAAGAAGTAAAAAAAGAACTCAGGAAGAGGTATAAAGGGAAAGAGATAATAATAACAAGAGAAAAGGATGTATTCCTTTCCCTCGAAGAAAGAGGAAATATAGCAAATAATATAGATGCAGAGGAGAATGCAATTTTTATCAGTATCCATGTAAATGCCAGTTTTAATCAAAACACCTATGGATATGAGACGTACTTCTTATCATTGGACCCGATTGACGAAGAAGCGCGGGACGTTGCATCAACAGAAAACTCTGTTCTAACATTTGAAATAGAAAATTATAATGAATATCTAAGGGAAATTATAAATAGAATCGTTGATGTAGAGTACCGCAGGGAGAGCATGCGGCTTGCTGAATATATTCAAAAGCGGTTGGGATTCACAATTGGAAATGAAAGTATCGATAGAGGGGTGAGAAGTGCCTTCTTTTATGTGCTGAAGTCATCAAAGATGCCTGCTGTTCTTGTAGAAATTGGATTTGTAACAAACAGGCAAGAGGCATTAACTATGTTACAATCAGAATATCAGAAAAGAATTGCAAGAGGTATTGCAGAAGGCATTAATGACTTTATTATAGTATTCCATAAAACAGAGGGATTTACAAAATAGGATTGATGGTATATATTAATTATCGGGCAAGTTACTTTTTCCAAAAATAGATTGATATGTCATATGTTGGGTAATTCGTGAATTGCCCCTACTTAAACCTGAAAACGTCAGTACCTTAATAACAATTTCCTTGCTTTTTTGGCACAAACTTTAGTTTGCAAGAAAATATCTTTATAATCAAGAATGTGGCTTGTCCACATCAGGGTCTTCTGAATATGGGAAAAAGAAAAATAATGAGATATTACTTTATGGTAATAATTATCTTTTTTATTGTTTCATGTGTATTAAGCCTATTCAATGTGAAAAAGATGGTTACAGTCAAATTATTTCTTAAAGACCGGAACAGCGGAAATCTTGTGATACAGCGTTCTCTTATTCCAAAGACCAGTTCTCTAAATGAGAAAGTATTCTGGATTTTAAAAGAATTAATTTCTGGTCCAATTCACAATAATTATGAGAGAATATTTGATCCGAATATTGAAGTGAAAGAGGTAATTGTAAAAAAGAACACTGCATACATCTCTTTTGATTGGAAAGTAATTGATTCACTCTATGAGAACCCTTCCTTAGCTGTCTATGCAATTGTGAATTCAATCCTCCTGAATATAAGAGAATTGGAGGAGATCAAAATACTTATTGAAGGTATTGAACCTGTAAGCACATTTTGTGATATTTCTCTTGAAAAGACATTCAAATAAATAAAAACTGTCACTCCCTGTGCGGAAATATAGTTCCATGGTGGAACCACAGTTCCCGTGTGGAACGATAGTTCCACCAGGGTCTATTTCTGAAATAAGTAAAAATAGATTAAAGTTATGTTTAAGATATTCCGATAAGAGAAATGAATTATTTTTTTATTTTTTTTGATTTTTTTTTTGACATAGAAAAAAAATTGCATATAATTATAGTTAGGCGCTTAATAACAATTTCCTTGCTTTTTTGGCACAAACTTTAGTTTGCAAGAAAATATCTTTATAATCTTGAATGTGGCTTGTCCACATCAGGAAGTTTCTGGTGAAAAGAGCATAACTTATACTGAAGCTGAATAACTGGCTGAAGTGCATCAGGGACAGGTTAAATAAGTTCTATTAAGTTCTATGTAGAAAGGAGTTGCTACGATGAAAAAGTTAGTATTAATTGTAATTGCAATTTTTGTATTCCTGGTATTTGGTACTGCAACAATGTTTGCACAGGAAGAAATAACAACCGGAGGGCCTCAGGTTTTAATTGATTTTTCTAATCTTGAAAATACTGATGTTGACTTTTCCAAGTTTCCCGGGGCAATGGCAGAAGGAATAACAGAGCTTAAAGTAAATCTGAGCATCAGCAATTGGGGTGTTAAACTTGCTCCGTCATCAGCATCAGCTGAGAACAGAGTTCTTTCCTATTGTAAGCCAGTGCAAAGTGCAAAGATGGGAGGAGATGTTATGGGTATGAGGGTTCATTTTCCAAAAGCGCCGTTTAACTCGTGGGCAAAGTTGGTTCCTCCTTTTGAGATTCCATTTTATGAAGATGTTGAAGGTGAGGAAGGTAAAGGTACGAAGTTTGTGAACAAAGGTGTCTTGAGAAATGTTGGTACGATCAAAGCTATTTCTGTCCGTGTTACTGGAAGAAACTACCCGCATGGCCTATCAATCACCCTGAAAGATGAGCAGGATGTAGCAAGAGATATGTTTCTTGGGTACCTCGATTTTGATGGCTGGAGAACCATGACCTGGGAAAACCCAAATTATATTTCCGATGTTAAACAGCGTGAACTGGCCAAGAATCCCCTTTATCCACAATATATGCCTTCAATTAAACTTGATAGTTTCACTGTATATAGACAGGGCAACCAGATTGGTGGGGATTTTGTTCTTTATGTAAAAGATATACAGATACTGTATGACCTCGCTATTATTGAGGCAGAACGGGATATAGCTGATGAAGAAGCATGGGGTATTCTCAAAACGAGGAGAGATGATAAAAGGGCTGCTGAGGTGAGAAGACTGGGGATCCTTCAATTATTGAGAAGGCAGGAGAATATAAAAATGTTACATGCTGTAACAGAGTCAGAATAATAATAAATAGTACCTTAATTTCGGTAATCGAGAATGTGGCTTAGCCACATTAGTATCTAAATACTGATTTTCTTGCCCAATAGGCAAGAAAATCTCTATAATCTTGAATGTGGCTTGTCCACATCAGCACCTTAATGTTGTTAATCTTGAATGTGGCTTGTCCACATCAGCACCTTAATGTTGTTAATCTTG
>JAUVYC010000284.1 GCA_030603285.1 Spirochaetota bacterium | reverse complement strand
CATGGGGACTTGTTTATATAAATCTCTATATCAGGAACAACTTCCTTGGTATTATAAGCTGGAACTCGGCAGTGATAATTTCCTTTCTCTACTTTCTTAAGGGACTCTCTATAATCAAAATCACTGTTGAAAAAATAAGGATACCTGTGTTCTTGCAGTATGCAGTTTTATTATTTTTACTTTTTTACTTTTTTATCTTTTTTGTAACAATTGTAACAGGTATTGGGGTTGCTGATATCTGGCTGAAAATATCTGAGAAGATTGCAAACATGGGGAAAAGGAGAGATGCATGAAGGTAATACTGGTTAAGGATATTTCGGAGCTGGGAGAAGAAGGGGATATAAAGGATGTTGCGAGAGGATATGCAAGAAATTTTCTTTTTCCAAAGGGTTATGTGGTTGAGGATACACCCTTTAATAGGAATAGAATAAAAGAACAGAGAAAGAGAATTGAACTGGGGAAAATAAAAAAGAGAGATGAAGCGTTAAAGCTCGCTGAGGAGCTCTCATCAATCTCCATAAACATTCCTGCAGCTGCCCAGGATAATGACAGGCTTTTTGGTGCTATTCATGAGACTGATATTCAAAAAGCACTGGAAGCCCAGGGATACACGATTGAAAAGAAAAATATACTGATGGAAGAACCAATTAAAACCCTGGGCGTATATAAAGTGTCAATCAAGATTTATGAAGATATAAAGGCTGAGCTTAAGGCATGGGTTGTAAAAGAATAAGGTGAATTTATGTGAATAATATAAATAATATAGATGAAGAATTTCAGAAAAAAAAGATATCAACCCTCAGTGATAAGCTCCCTCCGCAAAATCTGGAAGCAGAAAAGGCATGCATTGGAAGCATGCTCCTCGACAGGGATGCTATTGAAGCAGCCATCGACCTACTCAAAGAGGATGATTTCTACAGCAGTCAGCACAGGATTATTTTTAGTGCCATTTTAGAGTTATACAGTCAATCTACGCCTGTTGATATTGTTACCATTACTGAGCACCTCAGATCCAAAGGTGAGCTCGATAAAGCAGGCGGAGTTGTAAACGTTTCTTCACTTCTGGATGAAGTTCCCACATCCGCAAATATTGAGTATTATGCAAAAATCATCGAACAGAAATCGCTGCTCAGGAAGCTGATAGCTGCTGCTTCTACAGTTATTTCAATAAGTTACGGTACAGATTCTGATGCCTATGAAATAATTGATGAAGCGGAAAAGCGTATATTCGATGTAACTGAAAGGAACATTTCCAGGGGCTATTTCCCTATGAATGAAATAATAAAAGACAGTATAATTGCAATAGAAAAACTGTATCATCGGGGCGATGTCTATACCGGAATCCCGAGCGGCTTCAAAGAGTTTGATGACCTGACTTCAGGTTTTCAAAAATCAGAGCTGATCGTTATTGCAGCGCGTCCGTCTGTTGGGAAAACAGCATTTGCACTGAATGTTGCCCAGAATATCGGCATACTTCAGAAAAAGAATGTTGCAATTTTCAGTCTGGAAATGTCAAAAGAAGCCCTGGTTCAGCGGATGCTCTGCTCGGAAGCGAGGATCGACAGTCAGAAACTGCGGAAAGGTTTTCTGGAAAGTGATAAATGGGCCCCTTTAACAACGGCAGCCGGGAAACTTGCTGATGCGAATATCTTTATTGATGAGACACCCGGAATAACGGACATGCAGCTAAGGGCGAAATCGAGAAGAATACAATCAAAGCACGGTCTTGATATCATAATAATTGACTATCTCCAGCTTATGTCCACTATTAAACGAAAGAATGAAGGAAGGACACAGGAGATTACAGAAATATCACGTTCTCTTAAGGCTCTTGCACGTGAGCTTCACCTCCCGCTAATCGCCATATCACAGCTTTCGAGAGCAGTAGAATCACGGGGAAGAGATAAGAGACCTATTCTATCTGATTTAAGGGAATCCGGCGCAATCGAACAGGATGCTGATATGGTGGTATTTTTATACAGGGATGAACTTTATAACCCCAATACAAGTGACATGAATATTGCTGAAATTATCATTCAAAAGCAGAGAAACGGGCCTACAGGAAACTTAAAGCTCAGGTTTTCAAAGGAGTATACGAGGTTTGATACCCTTGAAAGATGGGAAGACCGGTTCAGTCAGAATGATGAAGAATAATGATTTTTAAATATTAAGATCTTTTTAATAAAGCCGCAGTTTGACATTTGGTAGAAATTATTCTTTAACAACCAATCCCTTCCTGTATGCTTTGAGAAAATTGCCGCAATACGGATCTTTATTCAAAATAGCTTCTGCAGCAAAAATAATACTCATCATAACCGAATCGAGAGGGTCGATTAATGCGCCGTCGAGGCCATTTACCATACAGGAGACCATAAATGCCCTGTTTACCTGTTTCCTTGAAGGGAGACCGTACGAGATATTGCTCAGGCCTGTAATTAACTTCACATCAGGAAAATTCTTTTTTACACCCTTGATTGTGTTTATTACCGTCATACCGTAAGTCGTATTAACGCTGAGTGGTGTTGTGAGCGGGTCAATAGCAATATCCTGGATATTTTTCCCTCCCTTTACAAGATCATTTATTATATGGTCTGCAATTTTCACTCTATCGTCAGCTTCATCCGGAATGCCGTTGTCATCAATGCAGAGGCCCAACACAAGTGCGGGTGTTTCAACAGCAAGGGGAAACACCTGTTTCCATCTTTCGGATTCTTTTGTAATAGAATTGATCATGGGCTTTCCGTTTTTGTGGAGTTTCAATCCCATGGCCATTGCCTCCACGCGGGGGCTGTCTATTGCTAAGGGTTTTTTAGTGACATCCTGTATTTCATTTATCGCCCATGCAAGTTTTTCAATCTCATCATAAACGAAAGCACCTGCATTTACATCTATAAAGTCAGCACCAGCTTCATCCTGCTTGATTGCAAGGTTTCTGATATACTCCGAATCATTTTTTTCCATTGCTTCTTTAATCTTTTTTCGCGTTGAATTAATAAGCTCTCCGACAATTATCATACAATCCCTCCATTTTCTTCTATTTACTGCCAAAAGGAAGCCACCTCCTTTGGAGGTGGTCTGTAATATTTCTAAAAAGATTAATTCAAAGGCTATGTCTTTAAAACCTTTTGGCTTGGAAACCACCACCTGCTTTGCAGGTGGTCTTTTTCTGTAAGCTAATATATAGTTAAGGTTTCAGCAATATTTTTTTCTGGAACAAATTTTATTATATTAAATAACAGTGGTATGAGTTATTATGAAAGAGGGAG
>JAUVYC010000131.1 GCA_030603285.1 Spirochaetota bacterium | reverse complement strand
ATATAATTTTTAACTGTTTTCAACCCCATGAGTTGATCATAGGCATCAATCAAATTGGTTCGTATGATCAGACGATCATCGTACCGGTCAATATTCTCGATCCGGACCAACGCATCGATTTTATAATGAGGCAGGATCTGTTGAATTACATCATCCTTTCCAAATAGAAGAACGGCTGACAGGGTATATCCCTGTTCTCCTGTTTTGAAATCCCGTTTTTTTAGTCCCGCTGTCACCAGCATTTGCCTGTCGTCTAAAGCAAGCCATGGATGATTGGGTTGATTGCTCCGGATGAGGTTTCTGTCCTTATGAAAAAGCCCCGGATTGAAATCATTAAAGAGGAATGCGGGGTAAATAATACCCTCTGTATAATGCGTACGTTTTCGGTTCACCATCTGGGCGATCTGGTCGGGATCAGTGACGCGATAATCACCGTCCTCACTTCTGTCAAAGACGATGCCTCTGGTTTTATGAACCTGTGAACTCTGAGGCACCTGCACGTGAATAATGGTTTTGCCTTTTAGTTCAACGATCTTTGGGAAGAGGATAAAAGGGGGATTCAATTTATTGGGATTATTGGATTGATTGGTCAGATCCCTCTTATGCTTATCAATACTGCTCTTGTCAACGCCGAGTATGTTGCCGTTATTGTCGACACCAAGGAAGAGGTCACCGCCGTCGCGGTTGAGAAAGGCTCAAATGGTATCGAAAGTGTCACCTGAGAGTTGTTTTCTGGCCTCCTTTACTCGGTGTGAAGGTCCTCTCCTTTTTTCAAGAGCCTTTTAATGCGGTCAATGGTAATCATTCTTATCCTTTATTTTATTCTTAAATTGTTTCGTGTTTTCCCTCTCTACCTTTATCCTCTCCAATAGCTTCTCCGCCGGTTCATCGTTCGGATCCTGTGGCACCAGCCTGCCCTCAAATGCCTTTTTCAGGATGCTCTGCCGCAGTGCCTCGGCCTTCTGCAGGCTTTCTTCAATGATCTGATCCAGCATATCCGCTACAGGCAGCCGGGTTTCTATTTCCTGGACGATCTGGGTTTGTTCTTCAATACTTAATAATGGTATTGGGACATTTTTTATATCTCGTAAATAAATTGCCTGTTGAGCTATCGAACCACATAGTCTTGATAATATCTCTTGTAAATATGGTGATTTCATTGCATTAAGTATATACTTGCTTATAAAAATATCTGAAATTTTTATCAATATAACACTCCCTAATAGACAAAAAACTTTATCTGTATTAACTATGCACATTCTTCCTACTGTTGCTCCTCTACTTACAATAAAAATATCACCTCGTTTGGGATCACAACGTATTCTTGCTCTTTGTGCTGTTCGGGGAGGGGGGCAAGTGGAAAAGGAAACAGTCTACTTTCTTCAAGAGGCAAGGTTAATCGTCCTGTTCCGGTTGCTTTTTCCCTTGATAATTCGTAAATATCCGGCGTATTCATATAATACTCAAGATATTTTGGTAAGATAAATTTTTTAACTGGTTTTATTAACCCTAAACCAACGAAAATTGATACTTCCTCATCGAAATCTATTATTGTTTACAAATCCTAAAGTCCCGATTCTGGGGAAAACTATATCATCTTTTTCTGGTTTACATCTCTTAATTAACTGTTTGTGTTCTTCAAGGGTTATATATTTCTCATATACATTCCAATTAACTTTCTGAAAAGGTCTGATATTTTTTATTGAAATAAATCTGATTCCCTTAATCACATAGTGTAGAGTTTTATGAGTACCATCTGTTATCTGAAAAGAAATATCACTAAGTGATACCATTTTCCAACTTGAAGGTAATTTCATCTTATGCCGCCAATGCCTCATTCATCTCTTCAAGAATTTTATCCATCTCATCACCAAACAACTGATACATCCTTCCGACACCTCCTTTGCCGTCAAAGGGGGCATAGTCCAGATCGTTTTTTTCAATATGAATCGATGTGCAGATGTGATCGCGGATCATGCGGAGCCATTCCATCTGCTCCGCTGTGAATTTAAGGACACTGGCCTGTTTGCCGAACACCCACTCCTAAAAGTTCTTGTTCACGGTCAGCTCAAAGGCCATCAGCTCCGGGCCAATGCCGATGATCTGGCCGGCCTGGTCTTTTGCTTGGGCATCCCATCCCACGCGTTTGAATTAATCTATATTGACGGTATCGATAATCTGCTCATGCACCTTTTGGGCATTATCTATGTATTTTTTCAACTTACCCGTAAAGGTGCTGGCCGCCTGCCTGATGAGCGCATACTGGGCCTGCCTTAATTGGTACTTTGCAGGGCTTTTGTCTTCGGGGATCCTGAATTCCAGACGTGCCTTTTCCTCTATTTTATCTGGCTGGTGTGCGTTCAACAGTTCATTAACCACAGTATTGATGGTCTTCTCTGCCGATAGCCGCAGGAATTCTTCCCTCTCCCTGGTTGTAATCTGTCTATCCAGCCTTGCAAGTCTGCCTGCCAGCGAAAGGAAGTTGTCTTCGCCGGACGCACCCATCATCACCCTTAAACTCATCACTTCTTAATCGGTTAAATTGAGTAAATAAATCCTTAGAATTTTGCCAAATCGAGCTAATCGTTTCGTCGAACTTTTACCTGAATAAAGAAGCTTTCATCTTCCCCTAACTGTATAGAAAGAATCTTATCAATTTCCTTGCGTAATTTTTTAGATAGTGGTATTTTTTTATATTGCATAACCTCCCGGTTAAAGATTTTATTGAAACATACATATTTTAATCGGGCTGCGTCATTTTCATAGTATTTTTTCCAGGAATATAACATTATCAAAAAGGAGTAAGAACGATGGCCTGGCAAGATTACATAACAGTCGATCCCTCAATATGTCATGGTAAGGCTTGTATAAAAGGGACACGTATTATGGTTTCAGTAATACTTGATAACCTGGCAGCTGGTATCAGTAATGATGAGATTATAAAAAGCTATCCATCATTAAATCAAGAATCTATTAGGGCTACTATTTCATATGCAGCAGAGCTGGCACGAGAACGGGTTGTTGGAATACCAATATAGAGTATTGATATGAAATTCAAGATCGATGAAAATCTACCTGTTGAGGTATCAAGTTTATTAGAAGAAAATGGTTATGATTCTGCAACAGTATCACAGCAAAAGCTTAGGGGGGAATCGGACACTAACATTATTGGAGTTTGTCAGAGAGAAGAACGAGCTTTACTTACATTGGACACAGATTTTGCTAATATTCGTAATTATCCACCAAAAGATTATTTTGGTCTGATTGTTCTACGATTAAAAAAGCAGGATAAAACATATATACTATCTGTAGTAGATCGACTGATAAAATTATTGCCAAAGGAGCTACTTGAGCATCACCTGTGGATAGTTGATGAAAAAAGAATAAGAATCAGTGGAAAATAGAATAATTCCGGAGTAACAATATTTAATTCCTTCCCGTTTTAACGGAACTTCCAGGACTTCTGATTTATCTTAGCAAGATGAGCGCCATGTAGCAGAAATCACTTTTCAAAAACGTAACTCACTACAATTTTGCTTTCATCCTATATAGATAATGCTGGTATGTGAAGAAAATTTGAATAGCTGAAAGTTGTGGAAGGATTTATGTGAAAAATAGCGGGCATACCTCACCCTGCGGGAATTGATTTTTAAGTAATAACCTCCTCCTTCTCCACCATGTTTCCCATTGGAGTGCTCATACTCAGGATATAACCCAGGATAAAGCCTCTCCTTAAAATCTTCTATTTTCGTGTTAGCACCATGCTTCTTATTAGGGCAGGCACATGGGCCTGCCCCTACAATATGATACATGTATATTGGTATGCCAATACCAATCATTAATGTAGGGGCAGCCCATTGCCTGTACCAGACACAAGTGGCTGCCCTTTAGCAACCCGTGCGCCTGTACCAGACACAAGTGGTTGCCCCAAGCATACAAATAGTATTTTCATGTTGGACAACATTATTTCAAGGATTACAGCATATCGATTACGAGGTTATTGATATTAATTCATTATTTAGCTTTTAAGATTTAAAAATGGAGATAGATCAAGAGTTTTAGTAGACGGTGGTAGGGGGGATGAGGGGAGCCCAAAGCTTTGGAATTGATGATTTAAAGAAAGACAAAGTTGGAAGTGGTAGAACGAGAAGGTTTTTATACCAGGCAATTTCAATCACACCCAACTGATAAGGCATTATTAAAAAAATCTAATATCCCTTGATCATATTCATATACTTAATTTAGGCTTTTTAAGATGATAAAATTCTTGTTTTTCTTTTTGTCTTATGCCATCCTCTATTTTATTTAACATTATACCAGGGTTTTTATTTCCATTCTTTTAAAAAGATCTTTTTCTTTTTCTCAACCCGATTTTCTTCCTGTTCTTTCTGTGTTTCTTCTTCTGATCCGGCTCCCCAGCCGAACTTATCGAGGCTGCTTCAATTTTTGACTTGAATGCTTTGTATTTTCCTTCTCTCAAATCATGAAAGAAAATATCGTAACTTGAAGGAGAAAGAAATTTAAAATAATATTTATATTCAGACTGTAGTTTATTTACCCGATTGAAATGTTGTCTCGCATATCTAAGTTTTGCTTTATTTTCACAGGATATATCAGTATCCATCTTTATCTCCACTACTAATATATCTCTTCCAATTTTTATAAAGAAGTCTGGATTGAAACTTCCCTGTTTTGGATGCTCTCCTTTTCTCCAAGAATATTCCACGCTATAGAATCCCACATCAAGAGATTTTATCCATGCATCTATTTTCTTGGCATTTTCTTCACTGATCAATCTCTTAATAAAATCCCTTTCTGGTTTGAATGAGGCAAGAACGATATTTAAAGGTGTCTTGAAATTGAAGGTATTCTCGACCTACTGTAATGCATACCGTGGAAGGGTTTCGTCATCCAATAATTCTTTTAACAGTTTTCTATCGTCCTCTTTCCAGTTATTTAAAGAGAAATCGTCATAGAAAATGCTGCTATCCCTTCTTAGTGAGCCGACCCTTTTAGCTACTATCATAAATCTGGTCTCCAGATTTTTACCATAAATTCTTGATCCCTCTCTTCAAAATCAGGCTCTCTGCCGGTATGTTCTTTTAGAAGCCTAATCATTCTGGGAATGCCAGTTCCAATTTGGGTCATATACCCCATCTTTGCCAGATAAGAAACAATAAGCTGATTCCGTTCTGAATGTACACCTAACCTTATGTTTTCTAAGCTAATAGTATTAGGTAGTTTCCCGGGGCTCATAATTTCTAATCTGTTATCAAATATGAAAATGCGAATTTGAGAAGGGATGTGATAATCACGATGAGCAACGGCATTTACAACTGCTTCTCTCAATACACCCTTTGGTATTTCAAATTTTAACTCATTTTCGAATCCTTCAATCTTAACCTTTGTTTTAAGATATTGATTTAAAATTCTATCTGCACCTTCTATTTGTTCTTCAAGTTTCCCATCTAAATCCTTTTTTTCAAACTCCTCTCCTATTTCATTACCATCAAATTTTGCAATAGTGATCTTGCAACATGGAAATTCTTTCTGTGGATTTAATCCAAACAGAAGATAACCACCAACAGTAAAGACTAACTTTTCATCCATCCATGTTAAAACCTTCATGTTCTCCAACAGCTTATTCAAGTCAGCATTCATATCTTCAATCTTTGTTTGATAGAAATTTTCAAAAAATCTTCTAAAATAAAGTATATCTAATTCATTAATAGAAGTTGCCGGCACAGGCAGTTCATCATAATAGATAGAGCGTGTTGCCTGGTAGAGTCGTAAAAGTTCTTCTCTGGTTGCCTGTCTTTTACCAGAACTTGTCCTGATGTGATACACACCTCTATTTGTCCTGTAAGGTCTTTCCGTCCCTTTGGGTATGTAAATACATAAGATTATTTTTTTATTGACCTTAACTTTTTCTATACTAACAGCGAGTGAAGGTTCACAATTGTTATGAGAGATATTCTCAACCCTCTGCATTTCAATATCAGGCTCTGATATACCCTTTATCTCTTTCTTATCAGAAATTCCTAAAAGTATTCTTCCTCCTTCTGTATTGGCAAAAGCAACAATCTCAGAAGCTAAATCATCAGAATGGACTTTTTCTTCTTTGAATTCAGTGAATGAGTCTTCCCCTTTTTCTACTATCTCTGTTAATTCCTCTTTCTCCATTTCAACCTCCTCTTATAGCCTCTTTTTGATATTCCCTCTCTCCACAGAAGACATCGAGAAAGGCCTCATACTTTGGATCTGATGAATCAACAGTTATTGGGTCTATATCATGAATCACAATATAACGCATTTTGAATGCATTAAGAACTTCCATGTGGATGTAGAAAGAGTTCGGGCTCTTCAATGGCAAAAAATACTGATTCCGATGGAAATCTGCCTTTTTTGCTTTGTTCCTCTTTTTTAGCAATATCTTGCAGTCTCATTTCGTTTAATGTCTTAGACCATACCTTCACAAGACCAAATATCAATGATCTCTGTAATCCATGTCCTTTAGTCTCAACAGAAGTTCTAACGCCATCATTTATGTAAACATCAGTACCCAACTGGAATAGTTTCTCGATTCCAGGAGGTGTTATCTGTATGTCTAATGATATATCCCAATTTTTAAGTTCATTTGCCAGCCCCTGTTCCAGAGCTACCAGTTCCTGTGGTCTTCCTTCATCTCCTTTTTCCATGTCTTTGTTAAGAGAGCCCATTAACTTATTCAAGTCTTCTTTTATTTTCTGAAATTCTTCGTTTTGCTCCGATATTTCTTTTATAACATTATTGAGTAATCTCCCAAAATTTGTTGTGGTTTGGATTTTGGTTTCGTCACTAAAATTTTACAAAATTACACAATCTTGGCAAGTAAAATCTTTGCTGAGAAAAGATATTACATGGAAACTGCATAATCTGTTTTCAGATCCACCCGGGTCTGATTTTCATGTTATTTTATTGAGAAATAATCTTCTTACATATTATCAAAACAGGCCGAAAGAAACGGTCTTCAGAAAAGATGAAAAGGAATATACTTTTTACATGATATCCCGGGTGTGGTAAGTCCACGCTTATAGAAAAGATAGTCAAAAAACTGGGCAGGCCTGCTACCGGTTTTTTCACCCGGGAGATCAGAGAAAATGGTCAAAGGACAGGTTTTTCCATTAATACACTGGACGGTAAAGGGGGACTTCTTGCACATAAGGACATGAAGGGAAGGCACAGGTTGGGAAAGTACGTGATCAACACAGAGGATATTGACCGGATCGCGGTTCCCTCCATGATACCAAAAAGATCGAATGAAATTGTGGTAATTGATGAAATCGGGAAAATGGAATGTTTCTCTCCTCTATTCAGAAATACACTCATTAATATACTCGATTCAAATCATCCGGTTATCGGTTCTATTTCATTAACGGGAAATCGATTCATCAATGAGATCAAGGCGAGGGAAGATGTATTGGTTGTACACGTAACCGAAAAGAACAGGGACGAACTGGCCGAGAATTATGTTAATAGATATGTGTAATTTTGCCAACCGTACCTGCATAATTAATAACAATATAGAGCTGCTTCAAACGCTGAAACTTTGAGTTATGTCGAAATAGCCCACATTTCATCAATCGGTTTTGAAAATACCTATATTTGGGTATTTATTTCCCTATTTTTGTGGCCTAAAATAATTATAGATGCACATGAATTATCATATGTAAGCTTAAT
>JAUVYC010000283.1 GCA_030603285.1 Spirochaetota bacterium | reverse complement strand
GTTGATAATTGCTGATCCTTGCTGATCATTGTTGATCCTCGCTGATAATTGCTGATCATTCCCCGATGATTTTGACCAGGACCCGTTTTCTCCTACCCCCATCAAACTCGCCGTAAAATATCTGCTCCCACGGTCCGAAGTCCAGGCTTCCTTCCGTAACGGCTACAACTACTTCCCGTCCCATTATTTGTCTTTTCAAATGAGCATCAGCGTTATCCTCACCGGTCCGGTTGTGACGGTAGAGACCGATGGGCTCATGGGGAGCTAACTGCTCAAGCCATTCCTCATAGTCCTGATGGAGGCCGTACTCATCATCGTTTATGAAAACCGAGGCTGTGATGTGCATTGCATTGACAAGGATAAGCCCCTCCCTGACACCGCTTTCCTGCAGACATTCTTCGACCTGAGGGGTGATATTGATAATGGCTCGACGCCCGGGAATGTTAAACCAGAGTTCTTTTCTGTAGTTCTTCATAAATAGTGTGTCCTCCAATAAGGTAGATGATTATAGAATATCGTCACGAAGCTAATTTCTTTTTTCTACTGGATGCCTTAATATTGTCTTCAATCTCTCAGGCTTAGCCCGGCGTGGATCCCCCAGATAAATCTCGTGATGTTTGCCGCAAGAGGTGTAACCATTCTCTTGGGCAAAGGCCATCATTTTCTCAATTGTGCGTGGCTCCTCAGAGTATGGCCCAATGTGCATAATCTGCATGGAAATCCCCTCATGAAAGCTTTCAAAGCGGATTCTGGATATAGCCGGGTTGTCCTTCTTAGCTTTTAATTGCTGCAGGGCTATAGTCAGGGCCTCCTCGTATATCTCCCCTGTGATATGATCGGGCTGCATGATCATCATGGTCCATTTCCACTCATCTTTCTTATTGATATCGAAGTAAACCGAATCAGTCCACCAGAGCCCTTCGAGCGCCATCACAGTGTAATCGATAGGGTTCATTTCCCGCAGTTTTGACATGAACTTTATCGTGTATGATGCACCATATAATGCGTCTATTGCATCCTGAAATTCCCGGGATGTCTCAGGTGTTTTTCCGGGTTCGATTTTCCCGTCAATCATGATAAACTTGAAGCATGGAACGTCTACAATTTCCACTTTCTTAGCCGAGGGTGAATAAAGATATTTCAATTCCTTCTTCAGATCGATCTTCTCCATCTTAAAGTCCTTTCATAAGTGATAATTCATATAAGTAGATTAAAAAAACTTCATTCTACACAGTATATATGCTTTGATAAAAATCTCGGACAATCTCCTCATATTCTTCCCTATAGATTTTAAGTGACCGGGGAAGATAATCCATGATATCCTGTGCGGTAATTCCGTCTTCACCTTTATCCTGTGCTGCAAGGTCTCCGGAAAAACCGTGCATAAACACGCCTGTTCTCACGGCATCTTCCAGGGAAACTCCCAGTCCGAACATGGCACAAATAGTACCGGTAAGAACATCGCCTGAGCCGGCTGTGGCCATACCGGAATTCCCGCTCATATTTACAAAAATCTTCCCATCCGGACACCCTATTAAAGAGTGAGCCCCTTTTAACACAATAATTGCGCCTGAGTTCTCAGCTTCCTCTCTCAATATTTCTATTTTATGTTCATCTATTTCATGTATGGGTATGTTGGTGATTCTGGACATTTCCCCCAGGTGAGGGGTTAGCACTGTTGGATATTGTCTTTCCTTTAGGATTTCAATGTTTTTCGAGAGAGCTGTAATCCCGTCACCATCGATGAGAAGGGGCTTATTTATATCTTTCGTGAGCTGCCTTACCAGCTCCTGCGTCTCTTCATTCAGTGACAAACCGGGCCCCAGCACAGCCATATCCACCTGACCTGAAAGCTCTAATAGCCTGTCTTTATTCTTTAAAGAGATACTGCCGGAACCCGTTTCCTCCTGAGGGATAAAGACAATTTCGCTTCCTTTACTGGCGATAAAGGGTGTTACGGAGGATGGAGACGCAAGGCGGGAGTATCCTCCTCCTGCTTTCAAAAAAGATAGCGCGGAAAAATAAGGCGCTCCATAGTAGTTTGATGCGCCGGCAATAAAAAGGACATCTCCAAAATCTCCTTTATGCGCATTTTTATTCCTTTCAGGAAGCATTACAGGCAGACTGATCTCAGTTTTCAGAGAATCTTTGTTGTAGAGAGAAGGAGGGAAGGATATGTGAGAAACATACAGTTTTCCACAGTGTTCATACCCTGGATAGAGCACATTTCCTATTTTCGGAGTCCCATACGTAATGGTGTAATCTGCCTTTACTGCAGTCCCCATCATTTTACCGGAATCTCCATTTATTCCTGAAGGGATGTCTATGCTGAATACCCTTTTTCCGCTGCCGTTTATCAGTTGAATTACATCTCTGTAGACACCTTCGATATTCCTTATCAGCCCTGTACCAAACAAAGCATCGATAATAGCATCACAGCACAAAATATCTTCTTTTAAGGATTCAACTAATTTTTCAACAGATTGCTTTTAATACCCTTTTTTCTCCGGGAATTAAAACATCACTGAGATCCCTGCTTATCTCCTTTGACCATAAAGATTTAATCCTCCTTTTCACCTCCACAACTGTCCTTAAAATATACTCTGAAGAGAAAATATTCTTAAAACCTCCCTTTTTATCTGCATTAACTTCAACAATATCCTGAATTGTACCGGGAGATTTTGACAGAACAATTATTCTCGAAGAGAGAAGGACCGCCTCTGAAATGCTGTGGGTAACAAAAATAATCGTCTTCTTAGTCTTTTTCCATATTTCGAGAAGGAGTAGATTGAGCCGCTCTCTTGTTATTGAGTCAAGCGCTACAAAGGGCTCATCAAGCAGGAGGATCTCAGGGTCAAGAATAAAAGCTTTCGCAATGGCAACCCTCTGCTGCATCCCACCTGAAAGCTCGCTCGGATACATATTCTTTTGCACCTCCGAGTTCCATTATATCTAATAATTCCAGCGCCCTTTCAATATCCTCCTGAGTAATCTCACCTTTCACCACCTCAACTGGAAGCAGGACATTTTTTAAAACGTACCTCCATGGGAGGGGAATGGGTTTCTGAAACACATTGCCCGTATCCCTTCTCAGGTTACTTATGTCTGTTTCTTTAGGGGGTATCAGCGACTATACCCAGAGGGTGGGTTTTCATGAGACAAAGGGTTACTCTTATCACTTCAAATCAATAAAAAAGAACTTTGCACGTTCAGTTATTATTACTCTCTTTTTTTCAATCATTACAGGGGCAGTGGGCGCAAATATTTATTTCTACATTTTT
>JAUVYC010000164.1 GCA_030603285.1 Spirochaetota bacterium | reverse complement strand
AACAGGATCATGATAATGACATTTTTTCATGATAGCGCTCCTTTATAAATTGCCTTACACCTTCTTTCATCCGCATTATCCCTGTTGACACTGTCCCTATTGGCAGACCGAGAAACTGTGAAAGACTGCTATATGACGGATTCAGTTTTACCCTCCTATATTCATCTAACACTATATTTCTTTTTTTCTTTAACTTTTCCAGTGCCTGATGATTTTTTTCTTTCTGTTTCTTAATAATTTCATAAAAAAGGTCATTTAATCTCTGAAACAGACTATTTTTCAACCTGTATTTCTCTGTCATCGACTTTCTTATTTCCCCTATCCCGGCAAGTGATTCACGAACAGTTCGGCCAAGGTAAATTGAAATAAATCCAACATCCTCAGGGCGAAATGTCTCGATAAAGTAGAGGTGGAAAAATATCCTCTGCTTATCTTTTAAATTTTTTATAATGTTATCAATAAAGCTTTCATATTCTTCATTATTAAGCTTCATGTATTCTTTATTATCACCAATAATATTGTACAGGTTCTGAGAATTATTATTACTGCAGTCAAATGAAACAATATCCAGCTTTTGCTCTACCTTATATTTTGCATTTTTTGCTCTTATATAGTTGAGATATCGATTTCTTAATACGATCGTAAACCATGTGGTAAACTTCGCATCCGATTCTCTATAACCGTTAAGAATATTCTTAAATCGGGTAAGTACATATTCATAAAAATCACTGCATGTATCGAGGTCTGTTCCGAGAACAACTCTTGGATAATTATAAATATACTGCGATAGCATATTTACTATTGCTGAATAGCACCCGTCATCCCCTTTTACATACCTTCTTATGAAGTCTTTTATTTTCTCATCGGAAATTCTACTTTTCATAAAGCATTCTGCTTTCACCAAGAAATACAAAAGCAAGGGGAATGACATTCCCTTTCATATAAGATTCCAAAATAGCTTTATTAAAGGCATATCCGATTTCCATATTGTTTAATAACATAGTATAAAAATTGAGAACAAAGTCAGATATATTACAATCCGGAATTTTCCATCTTGTAGCTATTACGTTTTTAATGCCCGCCTTCAGCAAATTCAGGCCAAGCATTAATGTATTCCCACATGCGTTTGAAAAAACAAGATGAGGCAACCCTCCCCCGCTGAAAATATCATCAGCAGTAAATAAAGCTTTTCCTATGTCCCAGGCCGGGGATGAATTTTTCATTTCACAATGGCCGGAAAAATGCACAATATCGTAATTCCAAAAATATTCTGTCAACATATCCTTACTGAGACTCCGGGAAAATATATCCGCAGCAATGCCCTTTTTTGAAAAAAAATCAAACAGTTCGACACCTTCACTGTACGCGCCTTTGTACTTTCCGGATGGATCAGCAAGGATTAATACTCTCTCTATGCCGGCTGTTTCCTGTTTCTGCTCTGCTTCCCCGCGGTAAGCAATAATATTATTTTCAAAAAGAAATGAATCTTTATATGAGATTTCAAAAGGTATCTCACAAATACTGTTATCCCCTGCAAAATCAATGGTATATCCACCATTTTTAAAGATTTTTTCGAATCCCATATTCCTGAGGATATTTTCATATATGAGTTTACCGATGTCCTTTAATGTATTTTGAAACTCTTCTGCCCTCCCTGAAAGTAAAAAATTCTCTCCAATCTTCTTTTTCCTATCCAGAATACCCAGAATGCTGTCATTTATTTTGAATGTGAAATTATTAATGGAAGTGCCTTTATTAATTTCAACAACTGCTGCCTTTACATTTGTCCCGGAAACTGAGATACTGATAACAATAGAAACTTTTTCTCTATTAACGAGCTTAAGCTTTTCCAGGATGTTTAACTCTTTCTCAGGATGTAAATAAAACTCTATTTTTTCGGGATCTATCCCTACTTCTCTGATCGGTGCTCCCAGTTTATACATACCGGAGCACTCAATTTTAATACTTTTATAATAATAATGTCTTTTAACATTGCCAAATCCGTTGAAGGGTCCGTACTTTGGATTTTTTTCTTCCATCACTCTGTATGGACCTGATGTTGCAGGTCCGTATATTTTCAAATTCTCAAAATCCAGAAAATAAATACTGTCTCCTTCTTTCAAATTATGAAGATTATAAATTCCATTTAAATTCCTGGGGATCCTTATCATTTCAGTTTGTATTGTTTTTTCTAAGTTATTACTGTCGGTATAAATGAGGTATGACATTAAAAATCCCGGACATAGAGTGGTTTTAAATACCCCTTTTCCGGCTTCAGGTTACATCTTTGAGCAAAGATGTACGCATTCCTGGCCTTTGGAAAAGTAAAAACGACTTCTCCCTTAAATTCTCCCTTTTCAAAAGACAAATCCCTGTAATCGTCTTCTGATGAAATAAGATATATCGGAGTATGTTCTTTCACAAAGTTAAGAAAATCTTCTTTTTTTAAGGCAAGGTAATTACTTGTTCTTCTCCCATTTCTGTAAGAAGCCGTATACACCTCATTTTTTCTTGATTTGATATATGTGATCACAGAATTATACCATCGGTCGTGATCAAATGCAAGGAGATCGAGTGACGGAATACCGAGTAACGGTATATTCATTGTTTGACGAATTGTATTTGCAAAAGACAATCCTATCCTGATCCCGGTAAAAGAACCAGGGCCGTTACCTGCATATATTTCACTGATATCCTTAATTGACGTATCAATACTTTTCAGTAAAAAGTCCACGATACTCACGATATTCTGAGAGTGCGCGACATCATGGATCAGCTCAATATTTGCCAATTCATGATCCCGATTAGCTGCTTCATGATTATGAAAAAGAGAAACTGAAAATGCTTTAGTTGATGTTTCTAAAGAAAGGATCAAATCCGGCTCCTCCTTAATGTGGACAAGCCACATTCTCGATTATAAAAATATTTTCTTGCAAACTAAAGTTTATGCCTAAAAGGCAAGAAAATCGGTATTAAGGTACTATAGTAAGAAGCCTGTTTGAATTAATAAGCTCAAAATGAACAAGGAAATATATATTCAATCTGCTTATAATTTTCTCACCCCATTCGATGACAGTTACTCCTTCGATCTTATATATATAATCCTCAAGAAGGTCTTCAATCTCTAACTTGTCATCGATTCTATAAAAGTCAAAATGATACAGGCGGATTTTACCAATGTATTCATTCATTATGGAAAATGAAGGTGAGGTTACATTCTCATTAATACCAAGCCCCAAAGCGATGCCCTTTGTAAATGCTGTTTTCCCGCTTCCAAGTGAACCTGAAAGGAGAACAACTTCCCCGCCTATTAAAGTCCCTCCAAACTTTTTCCCGTAATTAATTGTATCCTGAAACGACTTTGATCGAAATTTCATGTCCGTAAGGTATTTATTTTCGGTCAAAATGGAAAGTATAATTTAATTCCAGTCCAAAAAGCACGATAACCCATGAAAAATAGAGCCAGAGCAAAAAGATAGGGAAAAATGCCAGGGAGCCGTATAATACATTAATTTGCGGTATGATCTTAACATACATATTCAAACCCCATCGTACCAGATACCATAAGGAACCGGAAACAACACCTGCAATAAAGGAGTAGGATACTTTCATTTTCCCATGTGGTATAAAGGAATAAATCACTGAGAGGAGAATCCAGTGTAAGATCAAAGAGACAAGCCAGGATATTTTATAATTTGCCAGTGAGATGAGGGGAAAAGCGCTTATCAATTTCTGCATAGAAACATAATTCTGCAAATAAAAGGTTGTAATAATAAGAACAAAAGCACATAGAATAATAAACAGGAACTTTAAAAAATTATATACAAAGGAATATGTTGCCCCGATCTTCCATATATGATTTATCGTCTTGCTCAATTCAATAATGAGAATAAAGGCCATGCTTATTGTGAGTATGATTCCAACCCATCCGATGGATCTGGTATTTTCTAATATCGTTTCAACGTAGGCAACAATATTGTTTGCTTTTTCAGGAAGAATATAGTAAGAAATGACTGAAAACATTTTAGCCTGCAGCAGAGGATAAAAACGGAAGTTTTTAAGCACCAGTATGATCACAACCATAAATGGTATTAAAGAGAGAAGAGATACATAGCTTAAGGAACGCGCTTCGACGCCGCACCTGTCTTGGATAAACCGGTTTGCTGTTTTTTTGAAAATTTTATAAACCTGGAAAGAAAGATTCAAATGTCCCTTCTCGATTATAAAAATATTTTCTCGCAAACTAAAGTTTGTGCCTAAAAGGCAAGAAAATCGGTATTAAGGTAATATTCGTTGGAATAGCTAAATTGTTTGATAATTATAGAGGACTGCAAATATTTCATTCTTATGTTTTTTATCTATTTTTGTAAATTGAATGTGCATGAGCCACGTTTTTCGTGCTGCATCTCTTTCGAGTCTCCTTATTTTTCCAAAACCCACGATCTTATACTCTTCTCTGAGCTCAAACTCGGCCCGGAGATAATTATTTCTGTCAAACGGAATAGTTGTTTCTATAGATAGCCCGCCAACTGAGATATCAACGACAGTACCCCAGTGGGTCTCTTTTCTATCCACAAAAGCCTTTTTTTTGCCTCCTTCCTCTGTAACACGCACTCTTGAATAAAATACCGGCAGCCGTACGTTTTGCCGTGGATAAAGTCTTTTCTGAATTCTCTCGACTTTATCAGTATGCTTGAAACAGATCGTCTGAGTTTCGCTTGTAACAATAACATCTATCACCCGTGTATCAAACATATAGACAGCATCGTTCTCTTTAAAATATGAACATTTTACCTTTTTCCGATTCCATGGTATTATTTTTCCAGGAGGGAGAACAGGAATACTGATTCCAAGGTAATCAGCCTCATTTCTTACTACATTTACAGTATAGTATCCATAGTCATGTACTCCAACTCTTAATTTCACTCCTGCAGGTATTGCCCTTGTGGTTGATATAGCCCTGCCCCTTTTGCCTCTGGTGATCTTGTTCCTGAGCCGATAGTACACGTTGATTATATCATCTTTAGATTCACCTTTTATCTCTTGAAGGCTCAGTCTTCTTACAGCTCTCTGTATGCAGGAGTCCAGTATTGTTGTAGAAGTAAAAATGAGAGTTGGTTTTGAGAGCCCATATGTCAGGACCAGCTTTTTTAAAATCTCTATTTCATTCTTTAACAGTCCTCTCATTTTTGCAATTTGATAAAAATTATGCCAGCTGGTACCTGATATTCTCCCTTCTTTCCTTGCACGTGAGCTCATCTTTCTTGACCCGATTAAAAAAGCCAGAGCCACCACAACTATAAGAACAATAAGAATGATAATTTGCCCTGTACTTGGACCGGAAATCCTGAAAGCTTCTATTTCCAAATCTTACTCGCCCATTCTTTTATAAATTTTTTTTTTATAAATATCTAATCCTCTTATCGACAATCAAAAAAAGATATTTAGGGTTTCGCACTATGTGTTTATAAACATCAAAATAAGGTTAAAAACAAGCAGTTCATTTTTTTTTAATTAGACGATAAACAGCGGGGATATTTTTTTGACCTTTTCCAGGATAATATCTATCAATATAAAATTCAATATCTATAACTTTTTCTCTCGGGAGTTTTGAAGGAACGATCATCTTTAACGGAAGCTTCAGGTTATCCGTTCCAAGATATATCTCAATTCCAATTCCTCCTATCTGTTTCAGCTTTTGAGCTGCAATAAACTTTTGTCTTGATATCTGTGGAACTCTTATTTCAACCTCACCTTCATTCTGAAAATGAACAGTCCGTACCGATTTTGTTTCTAAAAAGTCAAATGTATAGGAGCTTTCAAACTCTGCATGATTGACTCTGTAGTAATATATAAGGGAAAAGATGTCAAATACAGTATTATTGGCCTCTATTGTCTTTGTGTTTCCACCTGAAATATTATGCAATGTTACAATATGTTCCTGTTGGTCAATTTCATACACATAATATCCTTCTTTTTTCCCTTCTTGCCAATCCTTTTCAATCCTTAAAGGAAACAATGAGCTCCTTTCAATAAAAATGCTCCAGTCGTCATTCAATCTGTAAAAAATGCTGACAAAAGGAGTTGTTCTTGAAAGTCCCTTCAGCATATACACGTCAATACCATTGTATTGACGGATGGATTTTAATTCAATAGTCTGATAACCCACCCTCCATCCGGCAGCATAAATTGAATACCTGAGTTTTTCCCCCGGTGAAAAAGGTATGGAGC
>JAUVYC010000023.1 GCA_030603285.1 Spirochaetota bacterium | reverse complement strand
ATATAGAAAATCCCTTCGGCCGACAGATAAAAAACTTGCAGATTTTAGAATGAAAAGAGACTATGGGTACAACAGATACAAAATCAAATTTATAACTTCTTTTGGCGTAAGGAATTAGCATTTGCAAGTGTCAAACATCGGTTGGACAGGCGTGTTTCAAGCCGGGTATGGCGAAGAAAACCTATGGAACAGGACTTGCCCTCATGATGAATATCGGCCGCGAAGCACTGCTCTCGAAGCATGGGCTCACGACAGATCTTGCCACGAGGATAGGAGATGAGGTGGAGTACTCGCTTGAGGGAGTCATATTCATGGGGGGAGCAGCCATCCAGTGGCTGCGGGATGGGCTGAGGATCATCGACGATGCCTCTGAGTGCAGCGTACTCGCTGAAAAGGTGCCGGATACGGGTGGCGTGTATCTCGTTCCTGCCTTCACAGGGTTATGTGCGCCGTACTGGGATATGTATGCCCGCGGGACGATTGTGGGAATCACGAGAGGAACGTCAAGAGAGCATATTGCCCGAAGCGCCATTGAATCCATAGCGTACCAGACAAGGGAAGTGATCGAGGCAATGGAGGCTGATTCAGGAAAGAGGACCCAATCTCTTAGGGTGGATGGTGGTGCAACAAAGAGCGATTTTTTAATGCAGTTCCAGGCAGATATACTGGGTATCGCTGTCGAGAAGCCGGAGGTTACTGAAATGGCAGCTCTTGGAGCCTGCTACCTCGCTGGCCTCGGGGTGGGTTTCTGGGAGAACAAAGAACAGATTGAGCAACACTGGAAGATAGATAAAGCCTATGAGCCAAAGATGGGGGACGACCAGAAGGAAGAGCTGTACCAAAACTGGAAGAGGGCCGTTGAAAGGTCGCTCCGCTGGGCCAGGGAGTAGATTCCAATACCGATGACAATATAGTCAGATATTAGTAAAAGACCACCTGCAAAGCAGGTGGTGGTTCCCAAGCCAAAAGTCTTTTAAAGGCATAGCCTTTGAATTAATCTTTTTTGAAATATTATATACCAGGTCCAAAGGAAGTGGCTTCCTTTTGGCAGTGAAACCTATTTTTTAACTGACATTTCCAAGGATTTCTGAACCGGGAATTATTGATTTTTATATTAATCAATAAATTTTTTTTATTTAAAAAAACTTGACAAACAATTTTTGACAGTGTAAAGTATTTCGAATAGCAGCAAAATTTCTTTTGATAGACCTATCGCTTTGCATTAATATCATCAGTTGTGCCGACCATTTCAGACAGCAGATTTATCTTTGATTGTTCTTGCGATCAAGTGATTGTTCTGCTGTTAAAATAGTCACTGATTGTGGTTAATTATTAACAAATATTTTTAATAAGGAGGTTGTTTATGAAGGAAGAAGGTAAGACAAAAAAAATCACCAGGCGTCAGGCATTAAAAATGACAGGAGCTGCGGCAGCAGGTATAGCAGCGAGCAGTGTGGTAGGGCGTCTTATTGGTCCCTCTAAGGCTTTTGCAGAAAAAGGGAAAGTGCCCCCCACTACTCTCGAGTTCGCTACTACTGAAGCAGAGAGGAAAGAGATGGCAAAGAGATACAAGAACGCCAAGCCCGGTGAAAAGTTCGGGTTTGGTCATATCACCTGGCATCTCGCACAAGAATACGCGATTATGAACTACCAGTCCCAGCAGCAGGCCGCTGAACAACTCGGTCTGATTTTCATGGGTGCAGTGGCCACCACCGATTCTGAGTGGATGGAAACCGCAGAGAGCATGATAGCGAAAGGGGCAAAGGCGTTGCACTTGAACGTTCCTCCCATGGCTATAATGCCCGAGCTGACTAGAATCTGTGATGAAAACAACGTGTTCCTTTCCTCAAACTTCGGATACACCGGCGACGTGTTCCCAGGAGATTATGGACCACGTTGGGTCATAGATAACACGCCCCTGTCAGCCGAGCAGACCTATCCGCCGTTGATGCTGCTGATGGAGAAGATGAGGCAGAACGGAAAAACGAAACTGCTGCACCACCAGTCATCCAAGACAGCGGCAACCGTGTCCACCGTCTACATTAACCTGGGAGTCTACATGGCATGGAAAAAATATCCGGAGATGCAAATCCTTGGCCACCAGTACGGTGAGTGGGGTTACGAGGGAGGTCGAAAAGCCGGCCAGGCGTCGCTTGCTGAGCGAACGGATTATGAAGGGTTCTGGGGCGCTAACGACTCGCAGACCACGGGCGCTTTGAGTGCACTGAAAGATGCCGGCGTCAACATCGGTCCATTCACGGCATCAAGAGACATGGAATTGACCACAGCGCAGGATATACTTAAGGGAAACTTCCTGGTCACTTCCGGATTTGCCATACCCTACTTTGGCGGAAGAACGGTCTCCATGCTGTACGATATGTGTGTCGGTGCGTGGTACCCGCTGCGGGATGAAATGATTCAAGCCGGGAGGCTGGATTGTTACGGCAGACCTGGTGAAATTGAGAAGCTTGCCAGGGATTCGGGCATAGATAAAAACCCGAGCTTCTCCATAGGCCCGACCAGGGAGAATATTGATAAGATATTGATACATTTTAAAGAGGATAAGCCGGAGTATCCGTATGACTTCAGGCTGCTGTCCCTTTCCAAGTGCGATGAGCTTGGTCTGAAATATGACCGCCATGCAGGCGGAGGAACCGTACTGGCTCCCCTCTCGCATAACTACTACTTTCCGGCAAAGCTCAAGAAGTTCAGGAGCCTCGAAGCCGTGAGGAAACATGTCGGCGCTCTCCACAAGTACTTTTTGGACTTCCATATCGACACATGGGAGGAAGCGCAAGAATATGCCAAGCAGTTCCCGCCGGAGCTAAAGACAGAGACCGACTGGCAGTAAAGGCAGGGAAGTAAAGACAAAGTAGTAAAGAACCTTTATAAGTGAGCACGCAGGGAATGTGGGGAGTATGGAGGGAAAGGAGTAAAAAAAACAAAGGGCCGGTCGAGTACAAGGAGTGAGACAGTACATCGAAAGGAAGAGGCTTGTTCTTATAGGTGCTCAATTGGGTATGTCCCGTTACTTGAGCGGCTCTTGTTCCCCTCTTGTACTCCCTTCTTTTTTAATTCCTGCACCTAGCGGAGTCTAACTTGAAGCCTGCAGGTTGTCGGTAATAATGAATACGCATGGTGAAGCTGATGAATGATAAATTATTAGAGGTAAAGGAAGTTTACAAAACCTTCGATGGAGTCGTACATGCCCTGAAGTGCGTCAGTATAGAGGCCTGTGAAAACGAAATAGTAGGGGTTGTCGGTGAAAACGGAGCCGGGAAATCCACACTCATGAAGATTCTGGTAGGCGTGTATTCTCCGGACAAGGGGGAAATGTACCATAAGGGAAAAATGATTCCTTTCCCCAGGACTCCAAAAGAGGCAGCAAAGCGGGGAATCTCTATAGTATACCAGGAAAACGGAGTCATACCATGGTTGAAGGTATATCAATTCCTCTTTCTGGGCCATGAGGACAAGTATATAAAATACATGAAATTGCAGACGGTTAGAATGAAGGAGAAGGCCTGCGAAATATTAGAGGAGCTTCATGTAGCATGCGAAGTTGAGGCCTTTATGCATGAACTGCCGCTTTCCACCCAGAAGATGGTCGAAATAGCAAGAGCTATACTGGGTGTACGATTGGAGAGCGAGGACGGTGACACGACACCGATCATCATACTCGACGAACCGACCGCGCCTCTGACCGACGATGAATGCAAGGAGTTGTTCAGGGACCTCTTGAAAATGAAGAAAAATGCTTCCTTTATCTTCATTTCCCACATAATCCCTGAAGTGATGGAATTCACGGACAGGGTGCATGTGCTGAGAGACGGCAACCTTGTTGCCAAGTATGACTTTTCCAAAGAGAAGATGACGGAGGAAGATCTTTTCAGAGCCATAGTGGGCAGAAAATCTTCGGAATATATCTCAAGATCAGAAGATAGGGGAGCTGCGGACGAGGAAGTAGTCCTGGCGGCTAAAAATCTTACAAAAAGTGGACATTTTTATGACGTCTCGTTCGATCTCCATAAAGGCACGTGCATAGGGTTCTTTGGTCCGACGGGGTCAGGCAAAAGCAAGATAATACGAACAATCGCCGGTCTAATGAATTATGATGAAGGGGAACTCAAAGCCAGAGATCAGGAGCTCAAAGGCGACGAACTCCCCCACGTCAGGTTAACAAGGGGTATCGGGTATTTCTCGGGTGAAACAGGGAAGGAGCTGTTCCTCAACTGGTCTATTGCAAAGAACATCTCGATAATCAACATGGAGAAAATACTAGGAAAGCTCATTCCGGTAATACACTTCAACGCCGAGAGAAAAATGGCTGAGAACATCGTGCAGAAGCTGGAAATAAAAGCCCCGAGTGTGGGTACGGATTGCTACTCTTTGAGCGGCGGTAATAAACAGAAGGTTTCTGTGGGGAAATGGCTTGAAAGAAACCCGGACATACTATTGCTTGACGATCCAACGATAGGTATAGATGTGGGGGCCAGAGAGGACATCTACGAAGTATTGTTGGAGATGAAAAAGAAGGGCATTTCAATGATCCTGGTAAGCGACGAGCCCAAAGAATACTCCATACTCTGCGACAAGATAATGTTCGTCATGGATGGAAGAATTCAAAAAGTTCTCGGCCCCGAGGAGTTTAGAAAGGTGATGTCAACGTGAACCATTCACGAAGAAATAAGCCTACACTTTCAGTCATAAAGCAAACGTTAAAGATGCACCCGGTCATTATTGTTTTTCTGGCTCTTTTACTGATTTTTGGGAGCATATATCCGGGAAGTTTTTTCAGCCCCATAAACTTTAAGGCTATTCTCAGACAGTTTGTAACACTTACTCTGTTTGCGCTCGGCCCCTCATTTGTGGTGTTGACCGGCCGCCTGGACCTGTCGTATGTCGGTGTCTGGATGCTGGGGGGCGTCCTTGTGTGGCTGTGCAAGCCGGTATTGGGGATGTTCTCAATCATTATGATCCCCGTAACGGGAATAGCGACAGGGCTTTTCATCGGCGTGATACAAACCAAGGCGAAAATACCATCCTTTATACTGACCTTGAGTTTAGTGGTGACATACACGGGATTGTCAGCCCTGATCGCAGGGGGATATCCCCGGGCTGTTGATGGATACGAGTTCATAACTGCCCCATTGATACCTCTTATTCCTTCAACCTTTATATGGTCCATCCCCATAATCATAGCCGCCGTATTTCTCATGAAATGCACGAGGATATGTGTATATTTGAACGCTATCGGGTCAAATGAAGAAGGAGCTCGATTAGCCGGAATAAATGTCGATAAGTACAAGATCCTGGCTTTCATGTTGAGCGGGGTGTTTACAGGCATAGGAGGGATTATCCTGTTCCAGCATCTTGGCGGTTCGGCCCAGGTAGAGCTCAAGCTTAATACCATTGTTTGGCCGTTGGTAGCGATTGTCCTGGGTGGAACGCCGCTTACAGGGGGAAGCGGCGGTCCCCAAAGAACCATACTCGGCGCAATTACGTTTACCGTCTTTTACCGCGGCTTGTACCTTTCGGCGCTGCACCCCACCATGATAACTCTGCTAGTAGGAATAGTGTTGATTGTCTCCATTATAATAAGTGCAAGAGGATTAAAGGGAGTGACGGTCACATGATGCGAAAAAAGTTGATGACTAAACCAGGCCTTTCTCTGGAATGGCTTGGAAGTAACATGACCACAGTCGGGCCAATAATCTTTGTGATTGCTGTTGTGGCTATTTTCCAGGTGATAAACCCATCCTTTCTCAAGTATCGTGGTATAATAACTTTAGTCTATTCCATGTCGTATTTCCTCATAGCCGCCTGTGGATTGACCTTCGTCATTATGACGGGGTCCTTTGACTTCTCAGTACCGAATATGCTGAAGCTTTCAGCCCTAATATGTGTATTGTACATCGAGAAGATCGGGTTACTGGTGATTCCGCTGGCTTTGCTCGTATGCCTGGGGTTCGGGTTCATTAACGGGCTGCTTCTCGCAAAGTTCAAGGTTCCATCTTTTTTAGCCACGCTTGGAGTTTCAATTGTCGTGGATGGAATAGCGTGGTATCTCTCAAAAGGCCACCTCCGGATAATGCAAGATGAGACATTCAGAAGCCTTGCAACTACCTTCATAGCAGGTTTTCCTTCCATATTGTACTGGGGTATGGGCGTTTGGATCCTCAGCACTTTCCTGGCCCTGTGTACGGTTTTCGGGAGACGCACGTACGCAGTAGGAGGAAACCTGGAAGGGGCCGGGCTCTCTGACATAAACATTGCATGGCACAGAATTAAAGTCTTCATGCTCAGTGGGTTTCTCTCCGGGTTGGCAGGTGTTTTGTACATGTCACAGATGGGCGGCGGGTCGGTGAAAATCGCGGCCGATATGGCTATACCGCTTTTTGCAAGCGTGGTCGCGGGCGGAACAGCCCTCACAGGAGGCGTGGGTGGTCCGCATAGAACACTGATGGGAGTGATCATTATAACATGGATTCAAGCCGGGATGTCAATGCTTGCAATCGGCAACGATGTTCAGATGCTAACGTTCGGCTTAATCGCAATAGGAATGAGCATAGCCACGATAGACAGAAAAAGGATAAAGATCGTTAAGTAAAAATTACCTGCTCGCTCACCAACAACTGAGAAGAAGGTCAATCTTTTTTGCTACTATCCGGCGTACAATCGACGAAAAAGATCCTTATCAAAGAAGATCCAATCTCCAGGGAGCAAGGTATCATCATGCATGCCTGTTATTCCTGGCCACGTAATGAAGGAATTAATACACAGATATGGGATGGAAGTTTGAGGAATATCACAAGCTAAAATCGCGAAGTCTTCTGCATGTTCTTTTTGAGATGAAAGCCTGGAGATAGATAACATAAGCGCTGAACCTATGTTAAAACATTCCTGGCAAGCCGAATAATCGGACGGGAGGAGGAAACATGAATAAGAAGTATGTTATGGCCATTGATCAGGGAACAACGGGTACCCGGGTCATACTTTTCAACCACGATGGTGAGATCCATTCAATGGCCTACCGTGAGATCAGGCAGTTTTATCCACACCCGGGCTGGGTCGAGCACGATCCGGATGAAATTTGGAATACTGTTCTTACATGCGCAGAGGAAGCGTGCAAACAGGGAGAGGCTGAACCCGAGGAGATTGCTGCTATCGGTATAACCAATCAGCGGGAGAGCACCATCCTCTGGGAAAGAGACACGGGGCGACCAATTTACAACTCAATCTGCTGGCAATGCCGAAGATCTGCAGGCATTTGCGATGATCTGAAAAGGAAGGGTTACGGGAGCTCCATTACGAAGAAAACGGGCCTCCTTATTGACGCATATTTTTCCGCTACAAAAATCATGTGGATTATGGATAACGTTGAAGGCGCCAGGAGCAGGATTGAGAATCGGAACATTTGTATGGGGAATATTGATTCCTGGATCATCTGGAATCTCAGTAAAGGCAGGCATCACGTCACCGATTATTCCAATGCGTCGCGCACGCTGCTGCTGAACATCCATACCCTTTCCTGGGACGAAGAGATTCTTGCCTGGACTGGAATTCCCGAGCACATCCTCCCTGCACTGAAACCATCCAGCGGGGTCATGGCCGAGACCGACTCCGATATTTTTTTCGGGGCGACTGTTCCCATAGCCGGTGCGGCGGGAGATCAGCATGCAGCAACATTTGGACAAACTTGCTTCAAACCGGGGATGGCGAAAAACACTTATGGGACTGCGCTGGCACTCATGATGAATATTGGAGAAAAGCCAGTTCCATCCAAGCACGGGCTTACCACCAATCTCGCCTGGAAAATCGGAGACAAGGTGGAGTACGCGCTGGAAGGAGTCATATTCATCGGTGGAGCCGCGATCCAGTGGTTGAAAGATGGTTTGAGAATTATTACAAACTCAGCCGAATGCAGTGAACTTGCCGAGAAAGTTCTCGATACCGGTGGAGTATATCTGGTACCTGCTTTCACGGGGTTATGTGCGCCGTACTGGGATATGTATGCTCGAGGCACCATCGTGGGTATTACCAGGGGTACGACCAGGGAACATATAGCTCGGAGCGCGATGGAGTCCATCGCTTATCAGACAAGGGACGTCCTGGAAGCAATGGAGGCTGATTCTGGAGAGAAAGCTCGGTCACTACGCGTGGACGGAGGTGCAACCAGGAGCGATTTTCTCATGCAGTTTCAGGCAGACATGCTCGGCATCGAGGTTGAACGACCGGCAATTACAGAAATGGCTGCGCTTGGGGCGTGCTATCTGGCAGGACTTGGTGTTGGTTTCTGGGAAAGCAGAGAAGAGATTGTGCGACAGTGGAAAATCGAAAAGGTCTTCCAGCCCGGTATGGATGAAAACAGGCGCGAGGAACTCTATTCAGACTGGAAGAGGGCTGTTGAACGCTCTTTCAAGTGGGAGAAGCCGTAAACAACGTGACATATAAAATACATTAGTTATTCGATCAGATGAGGAGTAAACACGGCCGATATATACATGGAACTCGTGGAAATAGTCAAGAGATGCTGCGTGGTTGGTTCCGGTAGTCGGAGCGAGCGCGAGCATGAAGATCTTGAACTGGAGCGACGGTAAGTAACGGTTCCACGCAGCCGCCAGTGTCAATCCATGTAGTACCCGCCGTTGATGTTTATCGTTTCCCCGGTAATAAATGAGGACTCATCCGAGGCCAGGAACATCATGAGGTAGGATATATCTTCCACGGTGCCTAAACGCTTCACCGGTATCTGCTCAGCCACTTCCCTCTTCTTTTCCTCGTCCCAATAGCTCATCAGGGAGGTCATCACAGCATGGGGCGCTATAGCATTCACTGTGATCCCGAACGGTCCGAGCTGTCGTGCAGCGGATCTGGTGAGGCTGATTACGGCTCCTTTGGACGCACCGTATACAAAGATGGTTGAATTATCACCGCGTTTACCGGTAATCGATGAAACACTAACTATCCGTCCGTAACGCTGTTTCTTCATGAGCGGGGTGACAGCTCGTATCGCGTACAGCACGCCCTTGACGTTGATGTCCAGAGTCTTGTCGATCAGCTCGTCGCTGGTTTCCTCAATTGTTCCCGGAATCAATAGGCCGGCGTTGTTTATGAGAATGTCCACCCTGCCGAAGGCGTCGATGGTTTTTTGAATCATCCTGTCGATCTGTTCACTCGAAGTTACATCGCAGATGACGGACATACATTTGCCCCCACATTGTTCAATCTCTTTGCGAACCTCCTCGATGAGCTCTGGCACTATGTCGGTAACGACGACCTTTGCGCCTTCCGCCGCGAGATCCATGGCAACCTGTTTTCCCATACCCTGTCCTGCTCCGGTCACCACCGCGATCTTGTTTTCGAACCTCTTCTGTACTCTGGGTGCCATGAAGACAGTTACCTCCTCCAGAAAATGATGTTATTTTCCACACGTATTAGTACCCTAATGTGGCTTTGCCACATTAGTACCTTAATCCTGATTTTCTTGCTTTTTAGGCAAGAAAATCTTTTTAATCTTGAATGCGGCTTTATCCGCATTAGGGGTCTTTCTCAGCAAGTTGAGAAACTGACTTCATTCCTTTAAGCTCTCTTTAATCCGCTTAATGTGCCCGCGTCCCATTCCTTTTACTTCACAGCCAAGTTCAAGGTAGCGGCGTATTTTTGCATCATCAAGTATACAGAAGCAATCAATGATTGCAAAGGGATTCCCCACTGCTTTGTACACTTTATCCGGATCAAGCTCTAGATACTGTTTATGACGGACAGCAAGAACAATTGCTTCAACCCCTTTCATGGCATCCCACATATTCTTTTCTATTCTCATGCTTTTCAGTTTATCCTGGCGGTGAAAAAAGCGCGCCCTGCTGTATTTTGGATCAGGATAGGTATCCTGCTTTTCAAGCTCCCACCAGTGGTCAAGATACGGCTCGTGGCATTTTATCTCTGCTCCCATTTCCGTCAGTTTCCGCACGATAAACTCAGATCCGCTGTACCTGGTATCACCAACATCCTCCCTGTACGAGGCGCCTAACAGTAAAATCTCGGCAGCTGCGAGCGGTTTTCCCATGTTACGTAAAGCATCCCGCACCAGTTGAGGAGCATGTAGTGCTCGTGTATCATTGATGTTGATGGATAATGGTGTAATTTTAAATATCTCATCTTCCCATCCCAGGATATGCTTATATGCCCATACTCCCAGGCCGCCGTCTTTTGGCAGGCAATATCCCCCGATTCCGGGACCGGGAAAAAGGATATTCGAATGGGTAGGCCTGATTTTAATTGCTTCAATGACCTTTTTCAGGTCCACGCCGTTGCGCTCTGCGAACAATGACCATTCATCCATGAATGCAAGTAGTGTAGCCCGGTAGCTGTTTTCGACGATCTTTGCGGTTTCCGATTCAATTGGCCGGTCCAGCACGGTTATCGGGTACTGTACCGTATTCAGGACATCATTCAGGAATTTAACCACCTTTGTTCTTGCCGTTTTATTTATCCCGCTGCATACTCTCCAGAAATCACGGACTGAAGCCACATAATTTTTACCGGGCATTACTCTTTCATAGCTGTGGGAGAGGAGGGGATCATCGGATATACCCCGTTTTTCGAAAATTTTTTTCATAATCGGGAGGGCCACCTGCTCAGTTGTACCGGGGGGAACAGTGGTTTCAATCAGGATGAGGGCATGGGGTGAGATGTGCTCGGCAACAATCATAAAGGATTCTTCAAGAGAGATTGTATCTGCACTCCCGGTTTTTACATCTCCAAGGGAATTTTTTTTGAAGTCGCATTGTACATCTACAATAACGACATCGGCAAGCTTTAATACGTCATAGGTATAAGTAGCTATGAGCGTCTTTTTGTCATTCACGCATCGTGTAATTATAGATTCTACTTCAGGGTCTTCTGATTTAACGGGAGAAATACCGCGGTTCAGGAATGGAATCTTCCAGTAGCTCCGTGTACTGGGGCGCTGCATACCTATTACAAATTTTTGGGATTTTCCATTTTTCCCTGTTGAATCCGCCACTACAGCTGCCATGACGATGCCGACAAATCCCAGACCCATCACAACTACTATTTCTTTTCCCTCTTTTCGTTTTTCGTTAACAAGGGTATTAAGGCATTCAAACTCCTTTTCATAATCATCTTTAGACGGTAAAGGAAATTCTTCTCCCTGGGGGCTTACTGAGTAGGACTGTTTGTTCACTATTCTTCTCCTTATTTGATTTTATATATCAACAGGACAGACTATCAATTTAAGCCTGTATAAAAAATTACTTGTATGCCAAACATTCAGGGAAAAACATGGAGTCAGTGAACACTTTTTGAAAATCATTTCTTGCTGCCAGTTCTATGTACTCGGTGTTTATTGAAATATCGCAGGCTTCTTTTCGGAGCTCCTTTGCGAGTAAAACCATTTTTGCCCCTGCGCCTGCCGCATTGCCGATGAACTTTATCTTTTCGGACGGGATATCGGGGAGGAGGCCGATCCATTTGGCCTGTTCCCGCCTGATATAGTTTCCGAATGCTCCGGCAAGGAGGATATCTTCGATATCCTCGTCTGTTACACCGAGTATCGCTTTTAATATCTGGTATCCTGCATAAATTGCGCCTTTTGCAAGCTGTGTCTCGCGTACATCTTTCTGTGTCAGAAGGATATCTTCCTGGGTCTTTGAATCGCTACCCGGTATAAGAATGAAGGAGGTCCCGTATCGATCGTGAGAAATGATTCTTTCCCGTATAATATCAGGAACATGTGAAGACAGCTCTTCTTTTTTGAGCATTTTCCCATTTTTATTTATAATCCCATTTTTTATGAGTTCTGCAATACTATCAATAAGTCCGGTTCCGCATAATCCTGCTGCTTTTACATTTCCAATCGTGTTAATTTCGATATCATTCTTATTGATAAGAACCTTCTCAATTGCGCCATCACTGGCCCTCATCCCAAAGGTTATCCTTGCACCTTCAAAGGCCGGACCGGCAGCAGTCGAACAGGCAATAAGCCTTTCCCGATTCCCCATTACTAGCTCGCCGTTCGTCCCGATGTCGATTGCAAACCTAAATTTATCGCTCTTATGGATCTCTGAAGCCAGAATTACCGCTACAGTATCACCTCCTACAAAGCTAGCTATATTTGGCATGGAATATACCTTGCCGTGTTGGTTGATGTGAACTCCTAATTCCCGTGCGAAGGCATCAATATCGGACCGTAATACGCCTACATACGGGTGAAGAGCAAGGTACTTCGGATTAAGTTTGAGAAAGAGATGATTCATTGTTGTATTACCGGTAGTGGTTATTTCGTAGATAAACTTCTTTTCTATGCCGGTGTTGTCTGCCAGTTCGTTGATAATATCGTTTAAACATGACACGATTCTCTCATGAAGGTTGTTCAGTCCGTCTGTATTTGTATTGGCATAGTGAATACGTGATATGACATCGTCGCCAAAGCTTGTTTGAGGGTTGGTTCTCGCAGCGACACCGAGTTGTTTGCCTGTGTTAAGATCGAGCAGGTATCCCACGACTGTAGTAGTTCCAATATCAAAAGCAGCCCCGTAGTTTTTATCTGATTTGTTTCCGGTTTCAATACCAATAATCTCATCTTCATTCAGTACAATAGTGGCGCCATAATTTCCCTTTCTCAGATTTTCGGGCAGCCTCCTCAATACATCAACAGAAATTCTTGGATCTGATACAATGGGCTTAAGTGCATCCCGGAGTCTATCAAGATCAGAACGCTGATCTTCGAGGGTTGGTTCCTCAACTTTTATAAAGAGTTTTTGTACATTCGGTGACAGTCTCAGCTCTTTTTCTATTCCTTCTGTGAGTATTTTCTGATCGAATAATCTGCTTAAAATGGGAATTTCAACAACCGTATCGCTCTTAATCCTTGTCCTGCATGCAAGAACAGATCCTTTTTTTATTTCTTCTTCTGTAAGAAATCGTTCGGAGCCCTTCTGTTCGTAATCACCCCTTATTATGTTTACTATGCAGTTCCCGCATACGCCAATACCACCGCATTCTGCTTTGATAATGATGCCAGCTTCACCTGATGCTTCGTATATGGTGGTTCCACCCAGGACATATACGCTCTTTCCTTCCGGCTCAAATGTAACTTTAAACCTCTTTCCAGCCATTTTTTCCCCTAATGTGGACAAGCCACATTCATGCAATCGAATTTAGTCTAAAGTGAGAAAACCGCCAAGTCCACTAAGTGGAGCCGACCCCCTATTCTATGGATTTAAACCTATTTGTGAGAAATGGGGGTTAAAGCATATCATTCAGCAGTTCTTCTTCTGCTTCTTTTGTCCAGCTCCCGTTTTCAGACAGCAACGCCCCAATTTTCGGGTATTTTTCTTTTAATTCTTTTAAAGAGATCAGATTCAGGTGTTTGATGTGTGGATATACAATGATCTTTCCAGGAAAACTTCCGGTCCTTACAGCTTCTATTCCGTTCCATACATCATTTATGCCGGCAATACCGGCAACAGCACTGTTCGTGTCCAGCTCAAGGTTCTCCACTTTCCGAAGGGTAAATTCCATGTCATCCAATTTCGACCCGCTGGAACCAATAAAGCGCACTGATTTTGACCCAAAGTCTTTTATATTCAGGTTTATAATTGTTTCTTTTGAAACTCCTGCAAAGATATTCAATATTGATTTATCTCCCAGGTAAGATGCGGCATCTTCTATTACAGCAGGAATAGCTGCAAGGCACACGATATAATCAAAAGTTTTATTATTGTTGAGACTGAGGATTTCTTTCCTGACCTCCTCCTGGCCTTTGTAATCATTCGGATTAATTACGTGGTACTGAATGCCTTTCTTTTTTGCCAGAAGTGAAAACTTTTCCTTTAAGGTTTTTATTCTGTTGTCTGCAATGTCTGTGGCTATAACTGTTTTCGGAGGATTTTTGTTTTCAAGAACAAGCTGCACATGCATCTGGCCCATTGGTCCGCCTGCGCCGAACAGGATAACAGAATCCCCTTTTAACCGGCAATCAAGATTCACAGTATACGGAGCATTCACATCAGCAGAGGCGCTGCCTATAAATGAAATCCTGTCATAATGAATCTTACCGGCATCAATTCTGGTAATCTGCGGTGTATCTGTTGATGCCATATAATTGAGGATTCCATAGGCGCCCAAACTGTCACCGGCAGAAGCGATTACCTCTGTACCGATATTGCCCAGGATTATTATATCATCAAACCCTGTGCTGCCCGTGTACTTTTCCATGAGGTTTTTTATAGCTGAAGGGGTCGTGGTTTTGGTTATGGAAACCGTTTTACAGCCGGAACCTGACAGGCTGGTTGATATTTTTTCCTGCACAGCATCCCCGACACCTGCAAGTATAATTAATTTGGGGGCTTTTCCTTGAAAAAGATTTTTGAACTGCCAGTCCTTTTCATCCTTCCCTGTCCCAATCATGAGGAGATTGCCGTGCTTTTTTATTCCATCCCTGTGCTGTATCCTGTAGGATGCTACAACACATGCCCACGGTTCCACAAGGGCGGTCTCACTGTAGCTGATATCCTTTTTATGAACCTGTATCAAATAGCTCCCATTGTCGCCGTCAAGGACCTCTTTTCCGATTATTCCATATTGTGATAAGCTGCCTGGCAGAACATACCCATAAGCGATGCTTTTTCCTCTATAGTATACGTCAGCCTGGATGATATATCTTTCCCCGGGTTTATAATCTTTCATGCGGTTTTTTCCGGTCTTGATAATAGTAAGGGCTGCTTCATGGCCGGGTATGACGGGATCCTTTTTCAGATCTCTGCCCTTAAGTCTGGGATGGCCACTCCCGAACTTAATGATTTTTGTATCCGAAAAGCACAGTCCTACTGCATCACTTCGTACAAGAATTTCATCGGCTTTTGGTTCAGGTATGGGTATTTCAGACATCATTTTATTATCACCAAAGTTTTCCATTCCTTTCCCATAGATTCTCCATGCTATAGATTTTTCGGGGATTTCATGTTTTAGCTTCTTAAACTTTTCTAACTTCCCCATAAACTGTTCCTGTATTGACAAGTATAGGTACAATATTAAAATAATTATAGAAATAATCAAGTCATTTGAAGGTAATTTAAGCAGATGGGCATACATTTTTACTGCTGATAAAATTTTTAACTTGATATTCATACTGAATAGGTGTACATTATTTACATATTTAAAAAGGAGGTTATAATATGTTTGGTGGTGGAATCGGTATGCAAGAAATTTTGATTATCCTCATTGTCGGACTCCTTGTTTTTGGGGCAGCACGTCTTCCTAAGATTGCACGTTCCCTCGGGCTTGGAATAAAAGAGTTTAAAAAGACAATAAAAGGGATTGAAGGAGAGGATAATGAAGAGGGAAATCAAATAAAATATGTAAAGAATCAACCTGCTGTTAATCAACAGCAGTATCCACCGTATAATCCAAATATGCGCACACCGGGTCAAGGCCAATATAATAGTCCTGATCAACCATATCAACAGAATATGGGAGGAGGGTCCGGACAGCCAGCAGGACAACCGCCGAATACAGGCGGCAAGGTAAATCAGGAGCCGGAGCAGAATAAACCCTCACAGCCTGATGATGAAAAACAGGGCACTTGACATGAAAATCGGTCTTTGACCGCTTTCTGGGCATAATTAAAAAAATATTTGTAACAATATCACTTGTCTAAGGTGATTTCCGATTTTTAATCAGAAGCTGGACTGTTATTTTTCCGCATGGCTTTATAGATTTGCCGGGCTATTTTATCACCAATTCCGTTAATTTTCTTAAGGCTCTCAATCGATATATTTTTATCAAAGGATATGGGTGAAGAGAGTATTTTGTTTATGAGGATTTCTCCTACACCGGGAATATTTTTTAATTTCGATATAACCCCTTCTTTTGTTCTTATCTTTACATGGTAAGTATTTGCAAACCTATGTGCTTCATTCCTTATAGCCATTAAAAGACGCAGGGCATCGTTTCCTTTTTCGAGTTTTATCGGTTTTTTTTTGCCGTATGTATATATATCCTCATTTTTTTTAGCAAGCCCTATAACAGGGATTTTTAATAGGCTGAGG
>JAUVYC010000048.1 GCA_030603285.1 Spirochaetota bacterium | reverse complement strand
ACAATCTTCAAAGACTCTGTTACCACGTCTTTCGTTGACATGTTTACACCGGACCGTAAAAACGCCTTCGCTGCTGCTGATGCATACGGACCACCGGAACCGATCGCAAGGATCCCATCTTTCTCCGGCTTGATCACATCTCCTGTTCCTGAAATAAGAAACATATTCGTCCGATCTGCTACAATCAACAGTGCTTCGAGTCTTCTCAACACCTTGTCGAGCCTCCATTCCTTTGCCAGTTCGACCGCCGCCCGTGCCAGATCACCGCTGTATTCACTCAGTTTCCCCTCAAATTTTTCAAAAAGTGCAAAAGCATCTGCAGTTGCACCGGCAAAACCGGCAAGAACCTTTCCTTCAAACATTCTCCTCACTTTTATGGCATCACCTTTCATAATAGCCTTTTCCATCGTCACCTGGCCGTCACCGCCCATTGCCACGCTGTCTTTTCCCAATAGAGCAAGAACTGTGGTTCCTTTAAACATATAACCTCCTATTTTGCATGAGGATGGTACCTGTTGTATAATGTCTTTAACCTCTCTCGTGTAACATGTGTATAAACCTGTGTCGTTTTCAGGCTTACATGCCCTAATAATTCCTGGACAATTCTCACATCCACCCCATTATCGAGTAGGTGAGTAGCAAACGAATGCCTTATAGTATGAGGAGACATGCTGGTTTTTAATGATGCATTCCGAATGATAGAATTGAGGATATTTCTGACGTGGCGAACAGTCAGCCTTTTCCCGGAAAGCGAAGTAAATACTGCATTTGAGTAAGCCTCCCGTATAGAAAGCCAGTCATTTATTTTTTCAATAACAAATCCCCCTGCAGGGACAAGTCTTGTCTTGTTTCCTTTCCCCTTTAGCATAACAAGCCCGTTTCTGAAATTAATATCCCCCACATTCAACCCAACCAATTCGCTAACCCGCGCACCTGTGCCATAGAGAAATGAGAGGATTGCAAGGTTTCTCTTATCGAGTTTCGAATCCTTAAAAGAATTAGATAACATATAAAAAATCTCGTCTTTTGATGTAACCCTGGGAAGTTTTTTTTCGCCTTTTGGCGTCCTGACATTCATAATACTGCTGTCGGCTATTATTCCCTGTTTTAAAAGAAACCGGAAAAAGGTTTTTATACCTGAAACCCTTCGTATTAGAGATGTCCTGGAAATACCTCGTGTCAATTCAAATGCAAGAAAATCCCTCAATTGATCTTTGCTTATCTCTTCTAATTTTCGTAACCCGGTGTCTTTTTCGATAAAGCGCAAAAAAAGCATACTGTCCTGTAAATACCAACTAATTGTATTCTCTGAACGGTTCAGCACCCTAAGGTAATCATGAAATTTTTTCAACTCCTCTCTGAACTGTGAAGTCTTAATATCACTCAGTAAATGTTCTACATCCATTGAATGTTACTTTCCTTGCGTAGGGGCAATTCGTGAATTGCCTCTACATATGATTTGCCAATCTATTTTCAAACAAAACATTCATACTTTTCTGCTATGTTCTCACCCTGGTGGTAATTCGCGAATTGCCCCTACAACCGTTTATGCCATTGCAGGCAGCTATACCAGAAAAATATTAAATTATCCGACTAACACATATACCGCTTGGTTATACCTTCAGCATAACTTTATTTTTAATATCCTCTTCCAGCGGTTCTGTATGCTCACAGCCCTGTTTTAAACACACAAGATTTTTTTCCCCCCCGGAAATTGATTTCTGGATCATGATACACCCGCATTTTGGGCAATTTTTTGAAGAAGGCATATCCCGGATTGTAAAATTGCATTCCGGATAATTGCTGCATCCATAAAATTTTCTCTTTTTTCTGGGTTTTCTCTCCACTATATATCCATCACAGCCGGACTCCGGGCATTTCCCAAGAGGAAGGGACATGGTAGTTCTACAATCAGGAAAACCGGAACAGGCGAGAAAATATCCATACCTCCCCAGTTTTTTCATCATATTTTTCCCACATTTTTCACATACATAGTCAGTTTCTTCATCAGTGATTCCCCTGAAGTCCTCCAGTTTCTTCCTTGCATCTTCAACCGTCTCAATAAACGGGAAATAGAAGTCATCCAGCAGCTTTACCCAGTTTAACTTCCCTTCTGCTATTTCATCAAGCCGTGCCTCCATATTCGCGGTAAATTCGATGCTGAGTAATTCTGAAAAATTTTTAATCAGAATACCATTTGTGAGCTTTCCTAAAAAGGTTGGCTTAAACTGTCGCTCCTTCCTTTCTATATAATAACGATTAATGAGAGTCGTGATTATTGGTGCATAGGTACTGGGCCTGCCTATGCCTGATTCATCAAGAAATTTCACAAGTGTTGCATCCGTGTATCTTGGAGGCGGTTCTGTATAATGCATCTCTTTTTCTATTATGACCGGCTTCAGGATCTCGCCGACGCGCAGATCCGGAAGCGCTTTTTCATCAGTATTATCACCCTGCTTCATTACCCTTAAAAATCCATCAAAGATCACTGTTTGGCCATTCGCCCTGAAAAGGCCGCCATCCGCTTTAATATCCACCCCCACCTGCTTCAGCTCAGCTTTAGACATCTGGGAAGTTATGAACCGCTCCCAGATGAGTGTATAGAGCTTAAACTGATCTTTAGTCAGGTTTGATTTTACTGCCTGAGGTGTCCTTAATACAGACGTGGGCCGGATAGCCTCATGAGCATCCTGTGAGCCTTTCTTATTCTTATATATATTGGGTACATCAGGAATATACTCTTTAGAAAAATTTTCAAGGATAAATTTCCGGGCTTCATTCTGAGCAGATGCCGATACCCTTACTGAATCAGTTCTCATGTAAGTGATCAATCCCACGGGGCCTCCTTCAAGATTTATACCCTCATAGAGCTGCTGTGCAATTATCATGGTCTTAAAGGATGGAAATCTGTGCTTGATACCGCCGGCCTGCTGGAGTTTGCTCGTTGTAAAAGGCGCAGGAGGCTTTCGTTTGCGTATTTTTTCATCTACAGCAGTAACGATAAATTCCTCATTTTTCACACTGTCCAGTATGATATCCGCTTGTTCTTCAGTACTTATTTCAATCTTTTCTCCATTGAAACGGATGAGCCTGGCTTTGAAAAACTTTCTTCCTTTTCGAAACTCGGCTTCAATTGTCCAGTATTCCTTCGGGATAAAACATTCGATTTCGTCTTCCCTTTCACAGATCACCCTGAGTGCGACTGATTGAACTCTTCCGGCAGATAATCCTTTTTTAACCTTTTCCCACAGCAACGGGGAGAGACTGTAGCCTACAAGCCTGTCAAGTATTCGTCGGGCTTTCTGTGCATTCACCAGCGAAATATCTATATTTCTCGGGTTTTGAATTGCTTCCTGAATTGCGCTTTCTGTAATTTCGTTGAATACAATCCGTTTGATAATTGCATTATGATTATTTTTTTCAAGAGCATTTTTTATATGAAAAGAGATCGCTTCACCTTCCCTGTCGCTATCAGCAGCAAGATAAACCATTTCACTTTTCCATGCTTCCTTTATTAATTCATTTAATATTTTACCTCTTCCTCTAATTGTTATATAATCCGGTCTGAAATCATCCTGCACATCCACCGCCAACCTCGATTTTGGCAGATCTATAAGGTGTCCCATCGATGATTTTACCGTATAACCCCCCCCAAGGTATTTATTGATTGTTTTTGCCTTGGTTGATGATTCAACTATAACGAGTGATTTCCTATTTCCCATATTTATACACTTTCGAGAATATTTTTCCTGGATGCTGTACCACAGCACATTTAAGCTCGAGCATTATAAGAGCAGATGCTATCTTTGAAATCGGGCTGTTTAAGAACCTCTCAATTTCTTCAATGCTTGCTTTATCGTCACCAATTATATTGAGGATATCCTGCTCAAGCAAAGAGTATGATAATTTACTGCCTTCCTGTTTATATTCAAAATCCTTTCCCAGTATAGAAAGTATATCAGAAGCGCTTTCAACCAGATGGGCGCCTTCCTTAATTATCCGGTTATTTCCCCCAAAAGACTCTGATGCTGCCCTCCCCGGAAAAGCCATTACCTCTCTCCCCTGATCAAGAGCATACATTGCAGTTATAAGAGCCCCTGAATTAGCAGACGCTTCAACGACAACGATTCCCATAGAAAGGCCGCTGATAATCCTGTTCCTTTTCGGGAAATTGTATTTAAATGGAGGAGTGCCAAGAGGAAACTCTGTAATTAATAAACCTTTATTCTTAATTCTATTATACATGCCCGCATTTTCTCTTGGATAAATGATATCAATCCCGTTACCCAGGACAGCAATTGTGAAACCATTCCCGTCAAGCACCCCTTTATGTGCATAAAAATCAATGCCGCAAGCAAGTCCGCTCACTATCACTGCATTCACTTTAGAAAGTTCTTTCGCAACACCATACCCCAGGGTTATACTTGAATTAGATGCCTTACGAGCACCAACAATTCCGACTGGACACTCTTTCTTTAAAAGCTCTACCTTGCCCTGCGCAAAAATCACAGGAGGAGGATCATAAATATATTTTAATTGGACAGGATAATATCTGCTGTTTATATCGATAACCGCTATATTGTTTTTCCTGTAATAAAGCAGCTCTTTTTTTATACTTTCCTGTTCCTGATTTATATTAAGGGGTTTGCCATTTATCTTAAACGGCTTTTTTAAAACATCCTCAGCTTTTTTTCGTGATAGGAAAATACTTCCAGCAGTTTTAAATCTTTCCAGCAGGACAAATTTCTGCCTCGGCGTATAGTTTGTAATCCGATTAAAAAGCAAGAGGGCGTTTACATCTTCATTTCTCATGAATTCCCAGTTCCCGATTTATCTTTAAAATATTTTCTTCTGCCTTCTTTTTTTTCTGAGAGCCCCTGGGCAGTATTCTCGTAAGCGTAATATATTCACCCAGTGATTTGCCAAGTTCATCTATTTCGTAATAGAATCTCCCTAAAGCAAAATGCGCCTCCACATTGTCTGGTTCATCGGCCTGTATTTTTTTCATTTCCGCAATAGCACCCAACTCATCGCCGAATCCGAAAAACAGTAATAAACCAAGTCCATACCGTGCTTCTATAAAATCCGGTGCTAATTCCACTGCTGTTTCATAATACTGCCTGGATATGAAAAAATATTTTTCTTTTTCTTCTTTCATCAGTGCAGAAAGTGCTAGAAAATAGTAGCACTCTCCTAAATCCTTTTTAATAAAGGCGCTGCTCGGCTTTAGAAACTCAGCCTCCTCAAGAGCTTCCCGTGCCAGGTTATAGCTTCCAAGGTCCATGTACTTTCTACCAAGCAGCCTGTTGGTACTTTCAAGAAGCTCAACAGCCTGTAACTTCATATCAATAATTCTCCGCAGTCTGCCTCTTATTTTATTCAGCTCTGCTGTATCCTTGCTCTTTTGCGCAAGTACCCTTTTACTCTTCCAGATGGTTCTTCTTTCATTAATATTTCCGCAGCCGCATATAACAAATATGAACAAACCTAATTGGAGAAAAAGAAACGTATTTTTAAAATTCACTATTCTGCTCCAGATATACAAGCACATCTCTTTTTCTGAATCTTCTATGTCTTCCAGATCCCACCCTGTAGGCCTTAATTTTCCCTTCATTAGCATACCGCCTTAACGATGTACAGCTGACGCCAAGAAGTTCTGCTGCTTCTGTGATGGTAAGCATCCTGTTAAGTTCCCTGTTCAACAGTGAATTCTTAAGGTCTTCAGTGTATTCACTACTCATAGTCACCTCATGGGAAAATTCTCTTTTTAAATCCTGATGATATTTTATATCCTGATGATAATTATTATAATAATGGAAGTTTTTTATATATTATTATAAATAATATCTTTCATTACTATAATATTATATAAATATTTGTCAATAAAAAACATCTTTTCTTTGATAGAACAAGAAAAATACATTATTTATTTCAAAAATATTTCATTAATAGTCTGCAATATCAACAGAAAGATGGACGAAATAGATTCATTCAAAATGGCATGTTATTTACGTAGTCTTTGATTGTCATTTATAGGTAAGTAAAGGCAATTCATGAATGCCCCTACATTAAAATATGATTGGTCACTATTCACCACAGAGCCACTAAAGTCGCAGACATCGGGCACAAAGGAAAATTTCTTTACCATTTTTTTGTTTTTTTTCTCAATGCTTCATGGGCTTTTAGTTTCATCTTTTTCTCTTTTGCTTTTAAATCAGCCTCAAATTTCTGTGACCAGAGCTCAATCCTTTTTGAAACATTCTGCATCTCATCTTTTTCATTAAAAAGGATATGTATCTTTTTTAATGCCCTCAGGTAGTCGATTGCTTTTTTCATATCTTCTGCACCCTGGTTTGTCAATTCGTACTTCTCCCGATAACGGTTACTGGCATCGATTAAAAAATCCTTTACAAGAAAAAGATAATCATACCGATCATCAAAACCTTCAATTCCCGGCTCATTTTTCTCCTGATAGGTTCGAAAATCAAAGAAGTTTTTAGCAATTACTGTATACCTTCCCTCCATTTCAGTAAAACTATATTTCCATTTTGAATTTTTCCCATACCTGGCCTCTAAAAGAGAAATTGTATAGCCGATTTTCTTTATCAATTTCAGTCTCTCAGTATCCGTAAAGCTGTCCAGAGACATCAATAATTCGTAATTTTCTCCCAGCGGCATGTCAATAATATTGGAAACAACCCCCTCCAGAATTATTATTGATTTATAAAGGCATTTTCTGCCTATGTCAAGGTAGGTTTCGTTTTTGTAGCCCAAAAGGCTTATGCTCAAATCGGTCATTGCGCAGTAAATGGAAACCACGTCAATATAATGAGATGCAATTCTGATTTTATTAAGGTTTTCATTTTCATCTTTTTTCGATTCAAGATATTTTATCTTTTGGTTCATCTCATCAATTTTTCTCTTTAGATAGGAGCTTTCTTCTGCGAACTTCTCTTTCTTTTCCTTATCGATTGCCATTCTAGAATCCTGTAAGCATTTTTATACTGTTACATCAATATTTTGACCAAGGTTTTCATCCCCATTTTCATTACTTTCACTTACAATAACTGTCTCTGTTTCAACCTGAACATTCTCCTGGACCTGCGTATCTTCCTCATATGTATTGGTTACGATATCCCACGGGTAAGCAGCGATATAATAATAAGCTTCTGCTACATCGCCCATCCATGCCTCCTTAATAATATATTTTAAAAATAAAAACTAACTGAGCTCCCTGTGCAATTAGCAAATTATTGTATAGGCCGCTCTTTTATTTAAAAAACTGATAATCCTTAAAAAGAAATACATCACTTGTATTTTCATTCACAGAAGTTAAAACAATTTTATAGGGCATATAATAGTTGCCAAAACTCTTATAACTGTTATCAGCCTGTACGAATGGTATTCCATCCAGATAATAAACAGCTTTTTTTATTACCCAATTTTTTTTATCAAGATAAAAAAGGGCATAGTTATCGTCTTTTACATCGTTTTCCGGGTCCCATGCCTTAACTATTACAAAATCTTTTTCTTCTTTATAAAAATCCACCTTACCATTGTCGATGAACTCTTTAAATTCTACTGGATTCTGAACCTTTGAAATACCTGAAAATTTGAAATAATCCTCGATATATGAGAAGATAGATGCATACTCACTATCTATATTCTCAATAACAATCTTTATTCCCTCCCCTTTATGAAAATGTATCGAGACTGACGGTGTTCCTTCTCCAGTAAGAATTTCTTTCGGAAGTTCCTGAAGAGCTTCGCTAAATTTTTGATTTTCAACCCTTACCTTATAAGAAGGAGGGGTGTGCTTTTTTGACATCGCATCAATATTTTTAAAAATTTCCATTATTTTGACATCGGATAAACCGAAGCTGCCAAAAAAGAGTATAAAACCAAAAACTAACAATAATATAAGATACTTTCTCAATTATACCATCCCTAATGCGGACAAGCCGCATTCTTGATTTGTAGAATTTCCTTGCCAAAAAAACAAGGAAATTGTTATTAAGGTACTAATGCGGACAAGCCGCATTCTTGATTATAAAAATATTTTCTTGCAAACTAAAGTTTGTGCCTAAAAGGCAAGAAAATCGGTATTAAGGTACTAAAAAGCAATTCTTTATGTCTGCCAGGAAATATACACCAGGAGCTAATCAATAAACAGATTAATATTTAAAGCCTGCTTTATGGTTTTATTATACTGCAATAATCAGCAACACTCAAATTTTTCCACCCTATACGGCAGCAAGCATATAATAATTCTCCTTCTATATATATTTTATGACTTCTTTGTATAAAAGTAAATACTATTATTTTCAAACTAATTGTTCTATGGTTTTGCTTCAGACCTATCATTTATCATTTCATATGCTTGACTGATCGCTGCTTCTGTGATATTTTCTCCACTTATCATGCGTGCGATCTCTTCAATCTTTTCCTTACCATCCAAAAATTTGATTACAGTGATTGTCCGCTGATCCCGACCCCTTTTTTCTACACGCAGGTTGAGATTTCCTTTGGATGCTATTTGTGCCTGATGGGTAATACACAATATCTGCTTCAATTGTGAAAGATTCATCAATCTATTCCCTACAGCCCATGAAACCTTCCCTCCTATACCTAAATCAATCTCATCAAATACAAACGTTACAATTGGGTCGACATTTCCCAGCACAGTCTTGATGGCAAGCATTATCCGTGAAAGTTCTCCTCCCGAGGCTACTCCTTTTAAAGGCAGTAGAGGTTCTCCTACATTTGTAGAAATCAGAAATTCAACCTGGTCAAGCCCATAGAGAGTTAATTCATATTTTTTTTCGTCAATAACAACAACCCCTTCATCACATTCTTTATAAGTAATATTCACTTTAAACCTCGTCTTTTCCATACTCAGATATGAAAGTTCTTTTTTAATACTATCTTCAAGAGTATGTGCTGAAACTCGTCTCTGGGCCGACAGCGACAGAGCATGTTTTTGCGCCTGCTGAAGTTCTTCTTCCAACTGCTTCTCCAGCTCTCTCAAAATATCATCGTTTACTTCAAGTTTTTCTAATTCCTCCCTGCATTTCTTCCCATATTCCCGGACTTCCTGTATTGTTAAACCGTATTTCTTTTTCAAACTCTTTATCAATTCAAGCCTGGTCAAGATCTTATCAAGCTTACCCGGCTCATACTCAATGCTGTCTATGTAATTTTTTAAACTTACAGCAGTATCCTCAATAATTAGTTTTGTATTTTCCAGCTCTGAAGAAAGCACGTCAATGTTTTTTGAAAAATCTTTAACCTTATTTATCTCCAACAGTGCACTTTCAAGCATTGTTAATGCAGAATTGTCATGTAATCTGAGAAGATTATATGCGGTCATAACCGAAGAGACAAGCTGTTCATAATTTTTTAAAACTTTATACTCTTTTTCTAGTTCTTCGTCTTCATTATCGGTGAGTCCCGCCTGTTCGATCTCATTCAGGGAATATTTGAGAATATCAAGCTTTCGTTCTTTTTCCCTCTCATCAATCGTATGTTTTTCTATCTCTTTTTTTAATCCAAGGATTTTCCTGTAGCTCTTCTGGTAGGTTTCCAGCTCATTTTGGAATTTTCCATAACGATCAAGAAGAAAAAGGTGGTTTTTTACATTAAGGAGTGATTGATGCTCATGCTGGCTATGAATATCTATTAGGATTCCTGTAATATCCCGAAGATCTTTCACCGAAACCTGAAGCCCGTTCACATAGCTCTTTGATGTCCCGGAAATAGTAATGATTCTTCTGATAACAATACCAAGGTCTGGCTCATATTCTATCCCCAGATTTTTAAGTTTATTAATTACCGGGTGATTTCGATCTACATCAATCCTCCCTTCAACCACGCAGTGCTCAGTCCCTGATCTGATAGATGATGTTCTGGCCTTTTGTCCAAGAATAAGGCTCAATGCCCCTACAATAATCGATTTGCCCGCTCCGGTTTCGCCCGATAATACTGTTAAATTTTTACTGAAGCCGATGGTTAGTTCATCAATAAGGGCATAATTCTTAATATACAGCTCTTTTAACATTTCAACCTTTCCATGAGAGCTTTTCACTGACAATATCATAAAAACTTCTCTTTCCAAGAGAAATAAGTTTTGTCACCACAGCCGACTTTTCTACATGAATTTCATCCATGTACTCTAAATCAACTGCCATCTGTCCGTCTATTGTTCCGATGATTTGTCTGTGATCTGACAGTACCTTTATCTTCACACTTTCTTCTGAAGGGACAACAAGTGGACGGGCGCCAAGAGAATGAGGGCATATCGGGGAAATAACAAAGGCAGCCATAGTCGGTTCTAAAATAGGCCCCCCTGCTGCAAGTGAATATGCTGTAGAACCAGTTGGTGTCGCAACGATTATTCCATCAGCCCTATAGCTGCCGATATACTTTGTTCCGCTCGATACCTCAAGCTGCATAAGCCTCGAAATACCTCCAGTATTGATAACAAGGTCATTGAGTCCTGTAGATTGATACATATGATTCCCATCCCTGTATATGTGTACATCTACCATAATTCTTTCCTCAATGCTAAAGTCACCATTTAAAAAACATTCCACACATTCTGTTACCTCACTTTCCCTGAACTCTGTAATAAATCCAAGTCCGCCTAAATTAATTCCAACTATAGGAACGCCGAATCGTGAGAACACTCTTGTTGCAAATAGCAATGTGCCATCACCGCCAAAAGTTATACAAAGATCACACAGGGGGACTTTTTCCTGCATATCACTCTCTATGACCCCTTTCTTTGAAGGGGTAATAAAATATCCAATAGACTTCTTTTTTAAGTATGTAATGAGGAGATTTGATGCTTCGACAGCCCTCGTGCTTCTATCCTTCAAAACTATTCCTATGAGTTTCACTTTCTATCCTATTTAAAACAATGCTGGATGAATTTCAAGGGTTAAATTACATTTGTGACATCATATCTATCATAACAACCAATCATTCTTTTTTATTTCACAAATCTTGCCTTAATTTCACTATTAAAGTATCGCTCTAATCCCTTTTACTATACTCTCAATATCCTCCTGGGCAAGTGCCGGATATATTGGCAGAGCTACCAGCTTATTGGACATCTCCTCTGTATTTTTAAACTGTTTGATCTCAAGATTTAAGTATGAATGCAGCGGTTTTTCAATCCCTCTTCTTATCGGAACCCCATATTTTCTAAAAAACCGTACACATTCTTTTACAGGGGTTTCGGTTTTCACAACATAACTTGAAAATGTAAGCTCTTTTTCTTCATCTCTTCCGATCAACACACAATTTGAAGCAAGAACGGCATTATCATAATATCCACCGATTTTTTTTCTGGTTTCAATATTCTCTCTCAACTTGCTTAACTGGGAAATCCCAAGAGATGCATTAAAATCACTCATAAGATAATCAGCCCAAAAATGATTATCTTTATAAGACCAGATCAAACGTCTAAGCCTTTTATCCTGTGACGCTACCAGCCCGCCATTTCCTGTTGTGAGTATAGAGTAATCATTAAAGTTCATAGTAACAAAGGTACCAAAACTTCCTACGGGTTTTTCATTTACTTTGGATCCGATTGATCCGTCAATATCCTCAATTATCGGAAGATTAAATTCATTATATCTCGAGATATCATAAGGTATCCCAAACATTTGAGGAATAATAATGCAGCATGTCCTTTTATTTACCTTTTTCTTTATTTCTTCAAATGAAGGTAAAAAGGAATCCTCAACCAGATCGACTAAAACTGGTTTCAGGCGGCATTTCTCAACACAATGTAAAATACCATACCTCGCAAAACTGGGTAGTATCACTTCATCTCCACTTGATGCTTCAAGTAAATAAAAGATACTTTCAAAAGAATGAAAATACGTATTAAAAACCGCTACATTCGCTATATTCAGTTCTTTACTGAGCATTGATAAGAAGGTCTTTAAATAATCCCCTGGAGTTAAATCATCATTAATCATACAATATAATACTGATTCTAAATCCTTTTTCCCGATAGTTGGTTTATTAAATCGAATCATTTAATTTCCTGGTTTATTTAAGAGAATATGATTTATACTATAAAGGAAATTTTTAAAATTTAAAAAGCATTATATTACCAGGGTTTAGAATGCCAATAAAATATCAATAAATATAAATATTAAGTATTATATTTTATTTGCAGATACTACTAAATCATAGCCCATTCAACATTCACGCAGGGGATGCTACGAATGCAAGACTGAATCGCCCGCCTTTACCTTATCCCATCCTTTCAGTATTGATTTATCCACATTAGAAGCAATAAAGCAATTTCTTGAAATTTTAAAACCTTTTG
>JAUVYC010000016.1 GCA_030603285.1 Spirochaetota bacterium | reverse complement strand
CTGCAGTTGCCGGGATCTTTATCATGACATTCGATGCAACCTTCGCAATTTTAAGGGCCTGCTCTTTCATCACTTCTTCATTATCATAATCCCGTGGGTCAACCTGCCCTGAAATGTAGCCATACTGAAATCCGGAGCGGTTAAAAACACCAAGGTACTTTTCAGCCCCTCTTTTCACAATTTCTTTATACATCATCCACCATATATCATGTGCAGATGCCTCGGGATTCTTCCTCTTCTGCTCAATCGCCCACTCTCTCCAGAAAGCCGGGTCATCTTTCACTGCAGCCCATGAAAGCGGCGGGTTCGTGGTTACTCCGCGGAAAAGCTGATCCGTGGGTTTATCCGAAATATAGTATCGTTCATGCCATTCAACTACTTCATCTCTCCTCATAGGTGGAGTTGCTGACTGGATTTCTTTTTTCCAGGTTTCAAAGACCAGTGGGGATGAATCCCACCAGATTTCACTGGTTTCACATGTTTCATTCATCCTTTCCATAGGACTCTTTTGTGCGGCCATTTTTCCCTCCTTATAATCCTTATGTGGACAAGCCACATTCAAGATTTAAAGATTTTTTTGCCTATTGGGCAAAAAAATCAGTATTAAGGTACTATTTTGTTAGATTTTTATTTTTCTTATTTGCCACAATATATAATCTATTAAATAATAAATCAATATAAACAGAAATAGATAGAAAAGTAACCGCTTTTAGCTAAACTTCAAGATACTTGAACCCCCATTTATCACAAATTGTATTAAACGTATAGAATGGGGATTTGACTCCAGTTACTGGAGAAGGATATATTATAATTATAGCCTGATGTGGACAAGCCACATTCAAGATTATAAAGATATTTTCTTGCAAACTAAAGTTTGTGCCTATTGTGCAAGAAAATCAGTATTAAGGTACTGAGATATTACAATCGTCTAAGAGGTTCATATGCCGGTACCGACAATTTCGTGGGATAAAAACGCAGTACGAATCATTGATCAAACACGACTCCCGCTTGAGAAAAAATTTATATCCATTAAAACCACAAAAGATATGCGTGAAGCCATTAAATCTCTAAAAATACGGGGCGCACCTGCAATTGGAATAGCAGCTGCCTTCGGGATTTATCTTGGAATAAAAGAGTTTAAGGGTGATGATAAAAAGCAGTTCAGACGCAGACTTGATGAAGTCTGCAGTTATATTGAAGGTTCACGGCCCACTGCAGTGAATCTTTTCTGGGCTGCCCAAAGAATAGAGAGACTTGTTTCTTATCACGAAAAACTTTCACCTTCAGAATTAAAACAACTCATTCTGCAGGAAGCGATTCTCATGATCGATGAGGATAACAGGGTATGCCGTGCGATTGGCGAAAACGGCGTTTCCTTAATAAAAGACGGATATTCTCTTCTAACCCACTGCAATGCAGGAGGACTTGCAACTGCAATGTATGGAACAGCCCTTGCGCCGGTCTTCAGGGCAAAGGAGCTCGGTTTAAACATCCATGTTTTTGTGGATGAGACAAGGCCGCTTTTTCAGGGGTCACGAATTACAGCGTGGGAACTTCTTGAAGCAGATATCCCTGCAACACTTATAACCGACAACATGGCTGCATTTGTCATGTATCAGAAAAAAATCAATATGATACTGGTGGGAGCAGACAGAATTGCTGCAAACGGCGATACTGCAAATAAAATTGGGACACTGGGGGTTGCAATTCTGGCAAAAGAGTTCAGCATTCCATTTTATATTGCAGCACCCCTGTCTACCATTGATATCAAAACACCATCGGGCGACAAAATCCCAATTGAGCAGAGAGACCCCGGGGAAATAATTAAAGGATTCGGCACACAGACAGCGCCTTCCCGTATTCAGGTATATAATCCGGCTTTTGATGTAACTCCGGCAAAGCTAATAAAAGGAATCATTACAGAAAAAGGGATTATAAGGCCTCCCTATCATGAAAATATACAAAAGATAATGAAATAAAATAAATAGCCTGTGGTACTGAGGCACTAAAAAAGGAAACAGAAGAAGACAGGGTTGAAACATTGCATCCAAACCTATGAAAAGCAAAAAATTAAAACCTGAGATAATTAAAAAGATAGTAAAAGATAATATTACAGGAATTGATGCAGTTGAGATTATACCCCTTATCAATCTCGGGTCCGCTTTAAAAGGAACGATTTCCTGTCTGAAACAAGGGTTAATCCCCGCATCCTACTCTTATAGTAAAGAAAAAACAGAAAGTGCATATTCGTATAAAAATTATAAATCCTGGGCAAAAAGTATAATTGTTGCAGCAAAATATTATTATACCGACGAAAAATTTCCCGAAGAAAAGGCATTCGGACGGATTGCACGGTTTACATGGAGAAACAATTACCGTTATCTTTCTTTAAAGCTCAAGGACGCAGTAAATAAGATCAGTGATAACACCGGGATACCGATTATATCAAAAATTCTTTCCAACTATACATCAATCCCGGAAAAAGCGCTTTGTAAATATTCAGGGATCGCAGATTTCGGTAAAAACAGTGTGCTGATCAACAGGAGTATGGGGTCATATTTTACGGTCGGCGAAGCATTCATAGATCTTGATATTGACTTTGATGAAATAAAAGAATTAGAAGCTCCTGACTATACGCTCTGCGGTTCTTGCAATCTCTGCAGAGCTGCCTGCCCGACACATGCAATCATCAAAAACGGTGTAATCAACATAAATCGATGTTTTCAATACATCTCTGAAAACCTTATTCTTATGCCGCTCAAGTACAGAGAAAAATGGGGAAACCGTCTCTACGGATGCAGTATCTGTATTGATGTGTGTCCTTATAATAAAAACCTTGTGCCGTGGGCAAAAAAACATAATATCGGGTTCGTTGGTCAGGGAATGGACTTGCTGGAGGTGCTTTCGCTGAAACAGGAAGAATGGGACCGGACCTTTACAGATAATCAGATCGTGATCCGCGACCCCGGTGCTATTCTAAAAAATGCGATTACATCTTTAGGATATCTGGAGTATAAAAAATCTATCGATTTTCTTTTTCCGTTCCTCAATCATGAGCATGAGATTATCAGAGCATATACTGCATGGGCTATCGGGAAAATAAATACAAAAACAGGAAAAAAAATGCTTTATTCGCGGTACAAAGAAGAGAAAAGCCAGATGGTTAAGGCAGAGATTGAATGCTTTTTATAGTATAATCCGAAAAAAACGACTTTTAATGAATCTATTTTCGCAGTAGGGGCAACCCCGTGTGGTTGCCCAAAGTATCCAAATCTATTTTCTTACCAGTACCATGCTTATCATTGGGGCAGGCACACGGGCCTGCCCCTACAATAAATTTACCAGGATTCTGTAAGGTATGATGTTATTTCACAGCAGGGGCAATTCATGAATTGCCCCTACTGCTCTGAAGCATCAAGAGACTTATGAAAATACACTTTTAATCTCATCGAATCTTGTATATACGGCTGGCAGTTATTTTTCACATAAATCCTTTCGCCACTTTTAGCTATTCAAATTATCTTGACATACCAGCATTATCTATATAAGATGGAAGTAAAGTGGTAGTGAGTTGCGCTTGAAAAGTGATTTCTGCTTCAGGTCCCAGAATAGATACCTGTCTACCTGTCTATTCAACAATTGTGTTGACAAAATGATGGAAATAATAATATGATGAGATAAGAGAGTAATATAAATATTTTTATTATATCCATCGATAGAATTTCACTATCAAGGATGTGACTTTATGAACAGGGTAATAGATAAGTCTAATCCGATTCCACTTTATATACAGCTTGCTAACTGGCTTGAAAAAATGATAAAAAGTGAGAGCTTTAAGGTGGGCTCCATGCTTCCCTCGGAGGCTGAGTTGTCAAAAAAAGCAGGGTTAAACCGGAATACTGTACGACATGCAATTGATTTTTTGATGCAGAAGGGGCTTGTAGAAAAGAGGAAGGGTGTGGGAACAATGGTAAAGAGGAAGTACCCGCTCTACCCTGTGCACAAACTGAACAGTATGACCAGCTTTGTGGATGACTTCGAAATAGACAACGTTGTGATAGAGGACAGAATACTCAGTAAAGATAAAATTCAGGCAACTGAAGAGCTGGCAGATAAGCTTGCTCTTTCTTCTGGTAAACCTGTGGTAAAGATAGAGAGGATTCGAATAGCTGACAGGATACCTCTTATCCTTGAGATCCAGTATTACTCTTTCACCAGGTTCGGGAAGCTCCTTGAGATGGACATCAAAGGTTCAATGTATGAGATGCTTACAAAATTTTTCAATGCCGATCTTGACCACTCAGTTAAGACCATAAGGGCGGTAAATCCCTCAGAAGATATAGCAAACAGCCTGAGCATAAATCCGTCAACACCCTGCATTTTCCTGGAGAGCCTGGCTTATACAGAAGAAGACATTTGTATAGAGGTGCTGCATTCCTACTACCGTGGTGACCGTTACCTTTTCAAGGTCGAAACCGGGGAGTATCAGAGGGGGATAGGTTCTGCTGAATAATAAAAGTTGAATCCCCATGAGTTAATAACTTGTCTCCGTAAATATCTAAAAATAACTATGAAAATAGTTGACAAATATTCAACTCATGGATATATAAGTAGATGTATATACAGGCTTTAAATGAATACCGAACAAGGAGAGGTGTTATGAAAAAGATCGAAGATTATTTCGTACCCTGGCTCAAAGGTGTGAAAATGTACATCTCACCACACATCGAGCTGGCCTGGCAGAATATAAAGTTGCACAGGATGATGTCTAACGAAAATCCCTTCCCACCTTCGCTAAAAGTTATGGAAGCCATCAATTCCTATGGGAAAATAGCCAACAGATACCCTGATCAGGGGACAGCAGTACGGAGTACGATAGCGCAGATAAACGGGATTGGTGGACCGCAAAACGTGCTCATTGGAAACGGCTCAAGTGAGGTCTATGATATAATCTGGAGGAGTTTTGTTCAGCCCGGAGAAGAAATCATTCAGCATACTCCCTGTTTCGGCATTTACAAGCTCAGATGTACTGTGGTGGGAGGGAAGCTGATATCGGTCCCCATGATTTACAATGAAAGCGGGTTTCACTTTGACCCGGACAGTATAATCAAGGCCATTACCCCCAAAACCAGGATCATTGTTATTGCCAACCCAAACAATCCTACCGGGAATTTCATGGATAACGGCGGGTTCGTTAAGGTTGCTGAAACAGGTATTCCCTTTGTTGTGGATGAGGCATATGTTGAGTATGCAGGTCCTGGTAAATCACAGTTCGGTCTGATAAAAAAGTACCCCAATGTTATTATAACCAGAACACTTTCCAAAGCTTACGGCCTGGCCGGGATCAGGTTTGGGTATGCGCTTGGGACAAAAGAAGTTATAGCCCAGATTGCGGCATCTCTTATCCCCTGGAATGTTGGCACAATCCCCATGTGGGCAGCCCTGGCAGCCCTTGAAGATCAGGATTCGCTTAAAAAAAGGGTTGAGTTCAATAACTCCCAGGTGAGGTACTTTGAGGAAGAGCTTAAAGATGTGCCAGGGCTTAAGGTGTTCCACTCATATGGAAATTACATTCTTTTTGATGGAAAGGAAGCCGGTAAGAAAGGTGATGATATGGTAGCCCTCGCTCAGGAGAGAGGCCTGATTTTCAGACCCCAGGCACCCATGTATGGAAGCGATGGGTTTTTCCGTATCACCATAGGAAGTGAAGAAGAGAATAAAATGGCTGTTCAGGTGATAAAGGAGTTTTTCTCCAGTTAAGTTTCCCCGATTTTTTAGAATAAAAAATAGCCGTTATTGATTTGAAAATAATTTTATATTATGGCCATTTTTCTTTTAAACATTAAAAAGGAGTGGCCAATGAATACAGGTAAAACTATTTTCTCCCAAATAATGGATATTTTACCCATTCACGGTTTTTGAAAATGTATTAGACACTATCAAGATAATTACAAAGTAAAAACTTTTTAAATTTTTTTTAAAAATGATTTTTTTATTGACAAAATATAAAGGATATATCCGAGTAGAATTGCGGCGTGCGAAGACCTTAGGGTTCGGTGGCTCATCTACTAAGTTTCCCAGTAGACCTCAGTCCGACTCCCATAATCCACGTTTCCGCAAAGCCCCCTTCCCATCCCGGACAATCGGTTTTCCCGAGTCCGGTTGTCGATCATAGCTTTCCTCTAATACCCTTCCTGACTATAGACGAGACTTAAGCTCCGGCCAGCATACACCCCTCTCTATAGTAGTTTGATATCAGGCTCGACATCGTACAAGCAATACATGTTATTCAGGTTCAGTGCCCTGACATGTGCTCAACCAATGCCCGCTATGTACCGAGAGCCCCTTTGCCTCCTCAAGGTGTTACCTCTTGAAGCATGACGTTTCCCATCATGTAGGAAGGCATTACCCCTCCATCATCGCTCTTATGAGCTCATGAGCCAGACCAAAATCCTCCTGCTTCCTTCGGTTGTCCCTCGTCAGCAGGTCTTTGCAGGTTGCTGCCAACCCCTGCTGGAAGATGGCCTATCCCGATGTTATTGGAATATACAATGCTATCTGACTAATCCTGTATCCGGTGCCTGGTCAGGTGGTTGGTTTGTTAACACCGAGGCATGGGAGAAGGTGCCTCCTCACCTGCAGCAGCTGTTCCGGCTGGCAGTAGACAAATCGCACTACTACCGACTGCATTGGTACTGGTGGGGTGAAGCTCACTACCGCACAAAGGGAGGAAAGCTGGAGCTCACCACCATCCCCGCCGAGGAGTGGAAGGTGGTTGAAGAGGCGGCAATGAAGTTCTGGGACGAGATAGCTGTAACGAGCGAGAGGAATGCGAGGGTGGTAAAGATACTCAAAGACTACATCGCAACCATGGAAGCAGCCGGCGCTCCCTACCGATATTGATGAACCGGGCAATAAGAGTTTAATATAATAGATGTTTACCGTTCCCGGCCGGCTATACTCCAAAGGCCAGGGACGGTAAACACTAACAGGCCGATCCGGATCCTGAGTACATAGTCGTCCGTGGCTTACTTTCAATAGAGAAAGTCTCCTTGATTCTTTTGTATTCTTTAAATATCCAAATTCCTGGTGGGCCCTCCAAACATCCCTATTTTTAAAAGAAGGAGAACCTGTGGTGAACAAAACAATAAAAGCCTATGTGCGATATATGGACACAACGAGCAGGGCGATAGGTAAGGTTGTAATGTTTTTTATTATCGGAATGATGGGTGTTCTAATATTTGATACTGTGTCAAGAACTATCTTTAACTATCCCCACATATGGACAGTGGAGTTTTCGCAGTTCATTATGGCCGCCTATTACCTGCTTGGCGGTTGCTACTCCCTCCTTATCGGGGGGCATGTTAGAATGGACCTCTTATACCACAGGTGGTCGGCGAAGCAAAGAGCTATCTGGGATCTTATTACCGTTCCTTTCCTTATGTTCTACCTTGGGATACTCATAGACGGCGCCATAAAAGCCATTCGATATGCTCTAGAATTCAATCAAGTGTCTTATTCTTCATGGGCGCCGCCTATGGCTCCCATCAAGATTATTATGTCAATCGGAATCCTGCTGATGCTTTTGCAGGTGATATCTGAGTTCTTCAAGGACATGGCAAGAGCCAGGGGGGAAGAGATAAAATGAATTATGAGCTTGTAGTTGTTCTGATGTTTACCTCGATGGTGGTCGTGCTTCTCACCGGGCGTCACATCTTCGCGGTTATCGGTGGTGTAGCCAGTGCTTTCGCTCTGGCCCTATGGGGAAAGGGGGGGGGTTAGCGTTCCACGCGAGCTTTAATCTGCTGAATTGGTATCCGCTCCTGACCCTGCCGTTATTCATCTACATGGGGTATATGTTTTCCAAGTCAGGGATAGCGGATGACCTTTACAATATGTTCCATATCTGGATGGGTCCAATCAATGGTGGCTTAGCCATAGGAACCATTGGCCTAATGGCTGTAATAGCAGCTATGAACGGGTTAAGTGTAGCTGGTATGGCCATTGGAGCTACTCTCGCTTTACCGGAAATGCTTAAGCGAAAGTTTGACAAGGTAATGCTCACCGGAGTAATCCAGGCAGGCAGTTCCCTGGGCATCATGATACCGCCCAGCGTAGTTCTTGTTCTCTACGGAATGATAGCCAGACAACCGATCGGCCGGCTGTGGCTGGCAGGTGTTTTCCCCGGCCTCCTGTTGGCAGGCTTGTTTATGGTATACATACTTGTACGATGCCTGTTTCAGCCACACCTGGGGCCGGCGTTATCCAAGGAAGAGCGGAGTATTCCATTGAAGGAGAAGCTCAAGATGCTCCGGGCCGGGATACTTCCTGTAGTCATTATTTTTATGATGTCGGGACTGTTCTTTCTGGGGGTAACCAGTCTGGTCGAGAGTGCAGCGGTGGGTGCTGTTATAACCACCATTGCCGCTCTCACCAACAAGCGTTTAACCTGGAAGGGGTTTACTGAGGTGCTGCGTGATACTCTGAGCGTTAGTTGTATGTTTATGTGGGTTATTCTAGCTGCACTTGCCTTTGGTGCCATCTTTGATGGTCTTGGCGCTGTACATGCGATAAAAGGTCTATTTCTCGAGTACGGATTCGGTCCGTGGGGAATAATTCTCATGATGCAGCTTTCCTACCTCGCGATGGGCATGTTTCTGGACGATACAGCCATGCTCATCATAGTTGCTCCTCTTTATGTCCCCCTGGTTATCGAGCTGGGTTTCGACCCGATTTGGTATGGTATTCTCTATACTATAACCTGCCAGATAGCTTACCTGACTCCACCCTTTGGATATAACCTGTTTCTTATGAAAGCGATGGCTCCTAAAGAGATAACGCTGGGCGATATCTACCGCTCGATTATTCCCTTTGTGGGGATAATGATTGTTGGTTTAATCATTGTAATGCTGTTTCCCAAAATAGCCCTATGGTTGCCCAGTTTATATTATTTGAAGTAAAAGACCACCTGCAAAGCAGGTGGCTTTTTCCAAGCCAAAATGCTTTTAAAGGCATAGCCTTTGAATTAATCTTTTGAGGAATATTATAGACTACCTCCAAAGGAGGTAGTTTCCTTTTGGCAATGAAGCCGGTCAATGGCGATAATGCCTGCAGCCAATAAGGTGGTGATTGTTCAGGCTCCCGAAGGGAGGTATGTTTCCCTCATGACGATAGCGACAAGAAAACAATACTTAACAAAGGAGGTTGCCAAAAACACAAGCGTCATAATAATCACTGATAAGACCATCTAAAAAATGGGGAGTGATTGAGGGTCCAAAGAAGTCTCTAGAAGAGGCAGGGTTCGATATTGACGTGTATGGGTTAGGGTAAAAAAGCTAAAAAGAGAAACTTGCCATAAGCTGAGGGAGGCAAAGGAGGTATAAAAAAATAGTAGTTCCCCTGGATGGTTCAAAATTCGCTGAGAGTGCCCTGTAGCATGTCAGAACAGTCGCCCAGGGGCGCCCGGTTGATAAGGTAGTCTTATTAAGGGTATTAGAACCTTTTATAATGGATGTAAAAGATTACATTGGCGCAGAGCAGATCCGTGAGGCTGAGGACAAACTTGAAGCCGATGCTAAGTAATGCCTTGATAAGGCAGCAGCTGACCTGAAGAAAGACGGCATACCTGTTGAGACCAGGATAGTGGTTAATGGTGAGCCGGCGGCGAAGATTCTGGAAGTTGCCAAGGAGGAAAAAGGCAGACCTGATTATTATGACCACGCACGGGATGTCCGGGTTCTCGCGCTGGCTCTTCGGCAGCGATGCTCATAGAGTGCTTGTACATTCATCTATCCCCGTTCTTATTGTAGTACCGAAGGGTAGTAAAAATTATAAATGGTAATGGTAGTAAATTATTATATTTGTTAATTTGTTCCGTCCATATGGAAGTGGACGAAACCAGAAATTAGACATTTTTAATTTACTATTTCGCCGAATAGTCCTGGCCTTGTCAAAACCTACTAAAAAAGTAAGAACAAACTCATATACTAAACTATCAGTGGAAGTGTATATATCGATGTTACCAAAATCCGGAAGCCAAGTTCAAGTTTTGATTATACTTAGTCTGCTAAAGGGAAGAACAGTTACCTTTTCTGCAAGCTGATACTGCTCCATTCCCGGATAGATAACCCATAGATGTTTTAGATCAAGGTCTGCTATTCCGTTTTTAATAGATTTAGTCAACCTTGGAGCATCAGCGTATTTGACTTCCACTCCCCAGTTTTCTCCTTTATTCTGCCAGAACAGGTCTAGTTCCGCCCCTGTATGAGTACGCCAGTAGTAAATATCCTCTTTTCCAATGACCTTGCATATTTCTTCAATTACGAATCCTTCCCAGGATGCCCCGACCTTATTATGAGTCAAAAGCCGGTCATAACTATCTATTGCTTGTAGAGAATGGAATATTCCTGAATCACGTAAATACAATTTGGGGGATTTAACCAGTCGTTTACCTACATTCACGTGCCAGGGCATCAATACCCGAATCATAAATGTTCCTTCCAGAATATCGATGTATTGTTTCACAGTTTTATCCGAGATGCCAAATGACCGTCCTAACTCAGAATAATTCAAAATTTGTCCATGATAATGACTCAACATAATCCAGAATCTTCGAATGGTACGGGCGGGAATATTAATTCCGAGCTGGGGAATATCTCGTTCAAGAAAGGTTTTTATGTAGTTTTCCCTCCAGAGATCACTTTCTTCTTCTGTTCTACTGAGATAGGAACGTGGAAATCCGCCTCTTAACCATAACTGGTTCACAGGATAATCTGGAAAATCTGTAATCCTCAATCCTCCAAGATTGTAATAGGCGATTCTTCCTGCTAAGGATTCAGAACTTTGCTTGATAAGATCTCTTGAAGCGCTTCCCAAAATGAGATACTTCTGCTCCGGATGAGTGTCTACAATATATCGTAATAGCGGAAACAGTTCCGGCATCCTTTGAATTTCATCTATTATGATGAGCCCTCTGAGCCCTTCTAACGTTAACTGGGGGTTTTCAAACCGGCGTCCATGCTGTGGATTTTCAAGATCAAAATAGTGATCTGATTCAATTTTTTTTGCGATCGTTGTTTTCCCGGATTGCCTGGCCCCAAGAATAGCTATCACAGGAAAATTGTCGATGAGCCTTTTCAGTATAGCAAGATCATCTTTTCTATCGATTATTTTAACCATGGGTAAAAGATACCTTATTTACCTTGAAATATCAACTAATACATCCGACATTTCATGTTAAATAGATTGTTTTTAAAGTATTTTCAATAATATTTTAAAAAAATGGACTTTCCTGTCAGCTACTATGTAGTTATTGTATTTAGTTAGCTTTTAGCCAGCCTTATTATGATTATTTCTGTGTTTTATCTTTCACTGCTAAAAGTAAGCCACCTGCTTTGCAGGTAGTCTTTTACTGAAGAGTCTTTAACAGGAACAGATCGAGGAAACTCGGGGATCAAGTCAGTTCAGTTTTATAACAAAAGTGAGGTATTTCAGCATGATTCGAAATGATGAAAAAGTGTTTAAAAGAAGAGCAAGAAACAATATATAGTCAATATTGTAGATTTCTCCACGAAGTTTGTTTTTTCCTGTCGTAATAGATAAAACCATAAAACATTAAATACACAAACAGGAAAAAAATGCTTTATTCGCGTTATAAAAAAGAGAATAGCCAGGTAGTTAAGGCAGAAATTGAATGCATTTTATAGAATCATGCGAAAAATATGACTTTGAATGAACCTATTTTCGCAGTAGGGGCAACCCCGTGTGGTTGCCCCAAGTATCCAAATCTATTTTCTTACTAGTACCATGCTTATCATTGGGGCAGGCACACGGGCCTGCCCCTACAATAAATTTACCAGGATTCTGTAAGGTATGAAGTTATTTTATTTTCGTATTTGTGACACCTATTAATGTGATGCAGAAGAGCCCGGACCTGCTAGCGTGCCTCGATCCAGAGAACATGCAGATCTTTGAGGGCCTGGCATCGCGAGATCATGAGAGTCAAAGATGAAACGTTCAACATTGGAATTGTTATGTTGTCCTGGCTGTCAAGCTGCACTTTCTCTGCGCGATGAGCGCGGTAATGGGACTGTGGATGAGGGGGGCTTGTTCTGCCCGCACTGTGAACGGAGCTTTCTTATCAGGAACGGCATTGTTCACTTTATCTGTCCGCAGGAACTAGGGGGCCTTAACCGCCGCTTCGGTCGCTTCTATGACCGGCTTTCGCACGTCTACGCCCTCTTCACCAAGATGGCATTTTTACCTATGGGCGGAGAGCGCAAGGCGCGTAAAGAGATTTTGGACCGGCTGGACTTGAACTGTGGCCGCATTTTGGAGGTTTCGATAGGTCCTGGTGTGAATCTTCCCTACCTGTTTGAGTCGCCAACAGTGGGTGAGGTATATGGCCTGGACATCTCTGCGGCCCAACTGGCCCGCTGTCGCAGCTTCGTCACCAAGCGTGGCTGGTCGGTAGACCTCTTCCTGGGGATGGCTGAGGCGTTGCCTTTTAAAGCAGGATCATTCGACAGCGTCTTCCACATTGGCGGAATCAATTTTTTCTCGGGCAAAAAAGAGGCCATTGACGAAATGATCCGTGTTGCGAGGCCAGGAAGCAAAATCGTAATTGCCGACGAAACGGAACGGGTAGCACGACTCTACGATCGTATCCCCGGTTTCTCGCGCTCTTATCATGGCAAGAAAGCGGACACGGCCGTGCCCGTTCACCTGGTTCCAGACACGATGGAAGAGACACGAGTGGACGATATATGGAAGGCGCATGGTCAGTATCACGGGTATTGTTTGGAATTCAGAAAACCGGCATAGCACTTTTACAATCTTAAGTTGATCGGTGTGCTCGCTGTGGCAGCAGCATGGAGCTGGTGGCGGTCATAACCGATCCCGGCTCGGTACGGCGTTACCTCAAAGGCGTAGGACTGCCCCCAAAAGCTTCGCTAATCGCGCTATCCCGAAATCCTCCACAATGCGTATTAGATGGAAATATTAAAAATAATAGCTTTCCAGAAGCAATTATAGTATACTATAATGGAGGTGAAGATATAATGATAGACATGTTAAAAAAAGAACTTGATACCTATGTAAAACAAAAAAGTAAACTCATAGGTAAATCCAAAGGAAAATTTGTTCTTATCAAAGGTAACAAAATTGTTGATGTATTTGATACAAAAATCGATGCGATTCGGCAAGGTTACGAACGTTTTGGGAATGTGCCGTTTTTGGCAAAACAAATTGTAGAGGTAGAAACTCCTCAGAACTTTACTTCAAACTTATTACGTAAATAAGATGCCATCATTCACTACACAAGTAGCTAATTTACAAGAAGTTGGTCCTGTTGTCGAGATTAAGCTAGCAGTGGGAACAATAATCGAGGATGTATTCCAGAAAAATAGTCAAAACATACCCACACACATTCAGGCGGCTGCGATGATTGATACCGGTGCTACAGGAACAGTTGTACGTGAAGATATTGTTAAACAACTTGACCTTCATCCAGTTGGCACAACTTTAATTAATACACCATCTTCTACAAATGTTCAATGTTACGAATATCTTGTACGGCTTTTATTTCCTAATAATGTAGTTGTTGAAACTGTAGTAATCGCGGCCCCATTGCAGGGCCAGCACATTCAATGTCTTATTGGTCGAGATGTTTTGAAACACGGTGTTTTCATTTACACGGGATATATAAACACTTTCACGTTAAGCTTCTAGAAATGCAATATCTCACCTTTCTTCCCATTGGTAGCAATAATTGCTCTCGACTATCAGAAAAAAAAGATATAAAATAAAGCCGTCTAGGGAGAATCCAGCGTATGGGATCGTGGTCACAGGTCATGCTTGCAGATAGAACGAGTCAGTCCCCATTTCAGCTGATAAGACTTATAAAGAACGCCCGGAGAATCGTGTTCATTGCAGGGCAGAATGTGTTCAGCTTAACATGCGGGAAAGTTGCGAGAAATGAGCATGAAATTATCAGAGCATATACTGCATGGTCTATCGGGAAAATAAATACAAAAACAGGAAAAAAAATGCTTTATTCGAGTTTTAAAAAAGAGAAAAGCCAGGTAGTTAAGGCAGAAATTGAATGCATTTTATAGTATAATCCGAAAAAAACGACTTTGAATGAATCTATTTTCGCAGTAGCATCAGTAGGGGCAATTCATGAATTGCCCCTACAATAAATTTACCAGGATTCTGTAAGGTATGAAGTTATTTTATTTTCGTATTTGTGACACCTGTTAATGTGATGCAGAGGGGCCAGGACACCACGGATCATGCTTCTTTCCACCTTGTTCCATCCCTGGTATCTTCAAGAATAATCCCCATATCATTGAATTTATATCCCGTACAAAATCCGACAAAGAAGCAAGGGATTTTGATATATTAAGGTCTTCTTCATGATGGGGGAATACAAGGTCCTGTCCACCGCAGTGGGTATCAAATTCCCCACCAGTGATTACCTTTAACCAAATTCATAGGCTGCGGCAAACATTGCCTCCACATTTTCGACAGGAACATTCTGTTGAATGTTGTGCACCTGTGTGAAAACATATCCACTTTCCCTGCAAGCGAAGAAACTAATGTTTTCGCGCACGTGTTCTCTTATTTCTTGTGGGGTTCCCAGTGGAAGGACCTTTTGCGTATCACAGCCACCACCCCAGAAAACGATTTGTCCACTGAAGTTCTTCATCAGGCGCTCCGGCTCCATGTTGGCAGCAGAAATTTGCACTGGGTTCAGAATGTCAATGCCGGCATCTATCCATTCAGGAATATAGTGATAGATAGATCCACAGGAATGGAGGTAAGTTTTCCAGTTTGTGTTGTTGTGCACCCAGTCACATAGTCGTTTATAGTGAGGCTTTATCATTTCGACAAAAAGGTCAGGAGCAATAAGTTCTCCTCTCTGTGTTCCGGCATCATCTGAAGCTACACCCCAGGCAAAACAGTAATCGCCTACAGCCTGGTGATAGAGTTTAGTCTTCTTGATAACTGCATCAACATAGCGACCCATCATATCGTGGGCGGTTTCTTTCTCTTTCATGAGCATAATGAGCCATTCGTCAAGCGAACCTTGAGTAATGTTGTCAGCTAAGAGTGCGCTTAACCCCAACATGGAAATGCATGCGCCCCATCCCAGTAAGGCCTTGTCGGTGTTCTCGTAGAGAGATTTAGCGCGCCTGGCCATGATTTCCAGTTCCACATCATCTACAGTGTCATTAGGCTGAAAAGCATCAGGATCAATCCGTTTTGACGACATAGTAGGTCTGATAAAGTCAAAATAGAATCCATCCTTTGGCATGCGAGCAAAGACTTTACCTGTTGTGTTTCGAAGAGCCCAGCTTTCATCTTTCTCGACTGTGATATTTATATTTGGCTGGAAATACACATCCAATCCACAAAAGAGGCGTTTCTTGACGCCAGTATGTGCTTCCTGATCGATCCATTCAACATCATAGGCATCAAGCGGCACAACATCAACATGAAGACGTTCTAAAACTTCTAGCTCGACTTCGGCCAGAATCTGCATGGTGTCATGAATTTTTGTCGGCGTGTTTATCCCCATGCGTTTTTTAAGCTTATCATATACTACCGCACTGATGCCTGAGGCGCGTATCGCGCCTAAATCAATTGGAATTCTATCAGGTTTTTGGAAATTAACAGCCTTAAGTACCCGGTCTCTTGAGTTCATCTTCCTCTCCATTTTTGGTATCAACTATATTCCCTTATCTTCCCAATATACATATTTCTTTCTATTCATATCCTGATGTGGACAAGCCACATTCAAGATTATAAAGATATTTTCTTGCAAACTAAAGTTTGTGCCTAAAAAGCAAGAAAATCAGTATTAAGGTACTATTTTCGCAGTAGGGGCAACCCCGTGTGGTTGCCCCAAGTATCAAAATCTATTTTCTTACCAGTACCATGCTTATCATTGGGGCAGGCACACGGGCCTGCCCTTACAATAAATTTACCAGGATTCTGTAAGACATGAAGTTATTTTATTTTCGTATTTGTACACCTGTTAATGTGATGCAGAGGGGCCAGGACACCACGGATCATGCTTTTTTCCACTTTGTTCCATCCCTTGTATCTTCAAGAATAATCCCCATATCAAGGAGATTTTCCCTTATTCTATCAGCTTTTTCATAATCCTTCTCTTTACGCGCCCTGTTGCGCTCCTCTATCTGGTTTTCTATATCTTCAGAAAGTATCTCTTTTTCAAAGGTTAATATACCCAAAACTGAATTTATCATTTTCATGAAATCAATGATCTTTACTGCTCCTCCGGATGAAAGATGATTACTATCAACAATTGAATTTATATCCCGCACAAAATCCGACAAAGAAGCAAGGGATTTTGATATATTAAGGTCATCTTCAAGCCCCGCATCAAAGCTATTTTTTGCCTTTTTGATAAGTCCTGTAATATCGGGCACTCTGTTTCCGCTTTCGTCTTTTTCCGCTTTCCCGGCTATCTCCTTTATCCTCAGAATAAAGTCGTTGTAACGTTTAAGGCCGGATTCCGCCTGCCTTAAGGTAACATCACTGAAATTCAATGGAGCCCTGTAATGTGCAGAAACAAGAAAAAACCTCACAGTAAGCGGAGAAAATTTTTCAAACACCTCTTTTAATGTAAAGAAATTTCCCAGGGATTTGCTCATTTTTTCATTATCAATATTCAAAAAGCTGTTGTGCATCCAGTATCGTGCATAGCCAAACCCGGCTCCTCTTGCCTGTGCTATCTCATCTTCATGATGAGGAAATACAAGGTCCTGTCCACCGCAGTGGATATCAAATTCCCCACCAAGGTACTTCATGCTCATTGCAGAACATTCAATATGCCAACCGGGACGTCCCATTCCCCACGGGCTTTCCCAGGAAGGCTCTCCCGGTTTTTCAAACTTCCACATGACAAAATCTCCGGGGTTCCGTTTATCATCAGAAACTTCTACCCTCACTCCCTTCTTTAATTCTGACAGTAGCTGGCCGCTCAACAGACCATACTCAGGGAAAGTTGCTATATCATAATAAACACCGTCATCAAGAATATATGCATGTTCTCTGTCAAACAGCTTTTTAATCAAATCGATTATTTCATCTATATGCTCTGTGGGTTTTGGATCGAAATCAGGTTGAAGAATATTAAGTTCTTCGAAATCTTTCTTGTAAACCTGTATAAACTTTTCAGTGAGCTCCTTAACGCTTATTCCTTCTTTCTCTGCCCGTTCAATTGTCTTATCATCAATATCTGTCCAGTTTCGTACAAAGTTTACATTATATCCTCTGTACGTAAGGTATCGTCTCAAGATGTCAAAGACTATCGCAGACCTGCCGTGCCCAAGATGTCCGTAATCATAAACTGTCGGGCCGCAGAGATAGATCCCTACATTTTTCCCATTAACAGGGACCATGTCCGCCTTTTTTTTTGTCAAAGTATTAAAAATTTTCATATTCTTCCCTTTCACTGTCAAAAGGAAACCACCCCCTTTGGAGGTAGTCTTTTACCTTGAATGACAGGACTCTGCTGTATTAAAATATACTTACAAGTAAATTTTTAATAAAATGATTTTTCCCAATAAAATTAAATAAACAAAACATAAAATGTAGATATTTTCGGAAAAAAACT
>JAUVYC010000257.1 GCA_030603285.1 Spirochaetota bacterium | reverse complement strand
GAAAAATCTAAAATGTTTATCGAGATAGGATGTTCAAACAAGCGTGAGGCAACTGAAATGGGAGTCCGTATTGGCGATCCGGTGATGCCTTTTTCAAAATTTTCAACTACGGAAAAAAAGGTTTTTGAGGTAAAGAATGGTAAAGAAACAGAAAAAGGCAGCATGGAACTGGCGATAGGGAAGGCTTTTGATGACCGAATAGGGGCATTCATGGCCTCTGAAACGATTCGCCGGCTTAAAGAACAGAATATTTCGCACCCTAATACAATTATCGGTATTGCAACGGTCCAGGAGGAAGTTGGATTAAGAGGGGCCCGTACGGCTGGCTGGATAGCAGAACCGGATATTTGCATAACCTTAGAAACGGATATAGCCGGCGATGTACCTGGAATTGAGACATATCAGGCGCCTGCCGTTATGGGCAAGGGACCGAGTGTTTTAACGTTTGATGCTTCAATGATTCCGAATCAGATCTTAAAAGAACTGGTAATCAGTACTGCGGAAAAGAACAACATTCCCTATCAGCTTTCACAAGTTGCACAAGGCGGGACTGATGCAGGCGCAGTGCACATATTAAGGGCAGGTTGCCCAAGCATAGTACTGGGTGTCCCAACGCGTCATATACATTCACATGCTGGAATTCTCAGTCTTGAAGATGTGGAAAACTGCATTAAACTGTTGGTGGAGTTGATAAAGATTATCGATACAAAAACGGCAGACAGTTTTATAATGCTTTAATTTTAAATTCCTTAGCAGCTGCCTATTTGTCAACTACCGGAAGTTCCGTTGTGGATAAAACCATAAAAAATGAAAGGAATGGGTTATGGCAGAGAATTATGATTATGATATCGTTGTGATTGGTGCGGGGCCAGGAGGCTATGTTGCTGCAATCAGGGCTTCACAGCTTGGTTTAAGGGCATGCGTAATTGAAAAAAATAAACCGGGCGGTGTGTGTTTGAACTTAGGATGCATACCGTCGAAAACTATCATTCATCAGGCTGAGGTTTTCCGTTCGGCCACCGAGCTTGAAAAAATAGGAGTAACCGTTGATAGTTCGACATTCGACTACAAAAAGGTATTTCAAAAATCAAGGAAGGTTGCTGACACGCTTTCAAGAGGTGTAAACTTTCTTTTGAAAAAAAATGGGATAGATCTTATTAAAGGAACTGCCGTGCTTAAAGGCCCTCATGAGGCTGCTGTTGATAACGTCAAAACCATCACAGGTGAAAATATTATCATTGCAACAGGGTCACGGCCGCGTCCAATCCCGGGATTCGAGTTTGATGGGGAAAAGGTACTTTCTTCAGATGATGCACTAATGCTTACGGAACTGCCCAAGAATATCATTATCCTGGGGGGCGGATTTATTGGGGTTGAGTTTGCCCACATAATGAATGCATTCGGGGTTAATGTTACTGTGGTAGAGCTTTTGGACAGGCTGCTCCCCCTTGAAGATGCTGAATCAAGTGAGGTGTTGCAGCGCGCATTTAAAAGGCGAAAAATCGGAATCCATACTTCAACAAAGGCCCTGTCAATTAAGACGAATGGGAGCACAATTGAAGTTGTAGTAGAGAAGAAGAAAGGCGAACAGCAGAGCATCGAAGCAGATAAAGTTCTTGTTGTTGTGGGGAGAGCTCCAAACACTGAAAGTATCGGCCTTGATGAGGTTGATCTAACGACAGAAAATGGATTTATCCCTGTTGGTAATTACTATCAAACAAAAACTCCGTCAATTTATGCAGTAGGCGATGTTGTGGCAACACCTCAGCTTGCACACGTTGCATCAAAAGAGGGTGAAATTGCAGTTGAGCATATTGCAGGAAAGAATCCTGTGCCCCGTATTGATCCGCATCTCATTCCGTCTGCAGTTTACTGCGAGCCGCAGGTCGCAAGCTTCGGGTATAAGGAATGGCAGGCAAAGGAAGAGGACATTCCGTATAAAAAAGCGGTTTTTCCCTACAGAGGGGCCGGTAAATCCGTTGCAGTTGAGAAATCAGAAGGTATGGTAAAGGTCCTATACAATCCTGAAACCTCTGAAATACTCGGAGCGCATATTGCCGGTATTGATGCAACAGAATTGATTCATGAAATTCTTCTTGCAAAGTCGTCCGAGCTTTTAACGGCTGATATAGCAGGGATGATACATGCACACCCCACACTCTCGGAAGCTGTAATGGAAGCGATGCGGGCTGCCGAAGGCCGGGCGATTCATGTATAGATAGTTATCTTTTAAAATGTGAACCATTGATTAGTAATTTTTAATAAATCTTACTTTACTCATGAGTAAAATAGGATTATACTTATTTTAGTCATGGAAGAAAAAATTGTTAAACGGTATCTGAAAAATTTTGTTCAAGACGACTTAATAGAAAAAATGGTTTTTATTGGAGGAGCCAGACAGGTAGGGAAAACCACATTCGCTTTGAGTTTTTTTGATAATGCAAAAGAAACGCATCCTGCATACTTGAATTGGGATAATACAAAAAGGCGTGAAGCTTTGATAAAAGGAGAAATTCCCGCAAATCAAAAACTTATTGTTTTAGATGAAATTCATAAATTTGCAAGATGGAGAAATCTTGTAAAAGGATTTTACGATACGTATAAACCATCAATTTCTTTCTTAATTACAGGTTCTGCTAGATTAGATTACTACCGTAGAGGCGGTGACTCTCTCCAGGGGCGTTATCATTATTACAGGCTGCATCCTTTTTCTCCAAATGAAATAACCTCAGATCCAAACAATAATGATATTATGCATCTTCTTAAGTTTGGCGGCTTTCCGGAACCTTTTCTAAAAGGAAAAGAAAAATCATGGCGGCGATGGCAGAGAGAACGTTTATCACGTGTTATTTATGATGACATAAGGGACCTTGAGAATGTGAGGGAGATTAGTCTTATAGAATTCTTAACCCGGGAGCTTCCCAATAGAGTAGGATCACCATTATCAATTAAAAACCTTAAAGAATTATTACAGGTAGCACATGATACAGTAGAACGATGGATCTCTATCCTTGAAAGAGTTTACATCTGTTTTAGAATTTCGCCTTTTGTGCCTCCTCTGATACGTGCAGTTAAAAAAGAACAAAAACTCTATTTGATAGACTGGTCGCAAGTTACTACTGAGGGAGAGAGATTTGAAAATTTTGTGGCGTGTCAGCTTTTAAAGTATTGTCACTTTATTGAAGACACCGAGGGATATAAAATGGAACTCAGGTTTATTAGAGATACGGATAAGCGGGAAATTGACTTCGTCGTCTTAAGAGATAGTAATCCAATGTTTGCAGTAGAATCTAAAGCAGGCGAACATCATATTAATCCGGCAGCACATTATTTTCGGGAGAGAACGAAGATACCCAGGTTCTATCAAGTTCATTCAGGAGGGAAGGATTATGGGAATGCGGAAAAATCTGTACGGGTAATTCCGTTTCATAAATTCTGCAAAGAATTAAATCTTCCTTGATATAAAGACATAAAGTTAGTTTTTAGAAATATAGAAATAAGATTTAAATAAAAAATGAATAGCATAATCATTAGACTGCACAAATAAAAATTAGTATAATTTAGCATTATGGATGAAGAAAAATATATTGTTCTGCTGAATGATGCTTTGAAAGCGTATATTCTTGCCCTGAATAGCGGTGAGAAGAGGCGGCTTCGGGAAAAGTTTGAGTTTCTTGAAAACGGGATATGGGATACAGGTGTACGTGTTAAGAAATTAAAGGGCATATCTGAAAAAGTTATATTCGAGGCAAGGTTATCAAAGAGCGAGAGGATAATTTTTACCCTTGGAAAACACGATACAAAAACAGCCATTTACATATGGGGTATTGTAAAACATGATGATATCACCGCTGCGGCAAACAATATTCTGCCATATAATGTTCCGTTTTTAAACTTTGAACCGGAAACAAGGGAAGAGTTCCCCGATATCATCATTGATGATCTGGAGGGTCATTATTTCAGCCAGGAAGATATAGAGGAGAAATCCTCCGATGAGTATGGCCCCCAGAAATGGCTTGTCTTAACTGATGAAGAATGGAACAGGCTTCTTCTTTCTGCAGATCCTGATAATTTTGAAATTTTC